>NZ_KV797516.1:2760-18237 GCF_001809385.1 Staphylococcus sp. HMSC055C03 | reverse complement strand
TTTTATTTTGGACTGTATTTATGTCCCAGCCCCTATTATTTATTATCTTTTAAACAAAAATGAAGCACTGAATATAAAGTTTTTTGTTCACGGGGTGGTGGGACATGTACTTTATATTCAGTGCTTTTTTATAAGTAGTAAAAAGGAGTATAGTGATTACCCATTATCGGGAGAATGGGTAATCGGAATTTACATACTATTTTGTATCGGGTTCAAAATAGTAACATTTATGAAAAGAATTGTTCTTATCGGGTTAAGAACAGTGGCGATTCATTGCCCCAATTCCTGTGGACCCAGGGCAATGTAGCCAACTTTTATTGTATTTACTCATAACTTTTAAAGGAGTTTCGTTTTTAAGATTTAATAATGGCTGCATGTCATGGATGATCGCGGGTCCATGACTATGCGTTTGGCTTAATCGCAAATGCACGGACCGGGAATCCTGGCGCATCTGCCGGTTTTGGACATATTGTATAAATCACTGCGCCTCGTTCTGGGAGGCGGTCTAAATTCGTTAGGAGCTCAATTTGGTACGTGTCTTGTCCGAGTACATAACGTTCACCGATTAAGTCGCCGTGTTTTGCGACATCGACTGAAGCGTCTGTATCGAATGTTTCATGACCGACTGAACGTACACCGCGTTCTTCAAGTAAGAATTGTAATGCATCGAGTGACCATCCGGGTGCGTGAGGGTTACCTTCGGCATCTTTATTCTCAAATTGCTCCACATTCGGCCAACGGTGTGACCAATCACTGCGGAATGCGACGAACGTATCAGGTTCGATTCGGCCATGTTGTGCTTCCCACTCAAGTAAATGATCGCGAGTTAAACGGAAATCGGGGTTTTCCGCAACTTCTTTAGAGTAATCAAGTACGATAAGCGGTAACACTAATTCTTTCAAATCTAATTCATGTAAATATCTTCTGTTTTCGACAAAGTGGATGGGGGCATCGATATGTGTGCCATATTGTGTGGCAACACTCCATCTTTGTACAAAATAACCATCTTCTGCAACGGTACTGATTGTATCAATATATGCAGCTTCTAATGCGCTGAAATGTGGGCTGTCTGTGTCAAAGGTATGGGTTAAATCGACCCATTCACTTTCTTTTAGACTTTTCAGCTGATCCCATAAAGGATAACTCATTATAAACACCTCATGACTGCTTAAAATTGTAGGGCTGATATAAGTGTATTTACGAGTGAGTTTTAAGACTGCGGGCTCACTCGTAAATCACTCATGACAAGTGAATTAAGCTGTTTCTTGCCCTTCTTTGTTTCTTAATTTTTTAACTGCTGAAACTAATACTGTTAATGCTTCTTTTACTTGATCTTCGTTACGTGTTTTCAAACCGCAGTCTGGGTTAACCCAGAATAATGAACGGTCGATTTCTTGTAAACCACGGTTGATTGCGACTGTGATTTCTTCTTCAGTCGGGATACGTGGACTGTGGATATCATATACACCTAATCCGATACCTAAATCATACGTTACATCCTCGAAGTCTTTGATTAAAGCACCATGGCTGCGTGATGTTTCGATTGAGATAACATCTGCATCCAAGTCGTGGATAGTATGGATGATTTCGCCGAATTGAGAATAGCACATATGCGTATGGATTTGCGTCGCATCTGACACTGAAGATGTTGCTAAGCGGAATGAACGTAACGCTTGTTTTAAGTATTCTTCATGGTATTCAGAGCGTAATGGTAAACCTTCACGTAATGCTGGTTCATCTACTTGGATAATTTTAATGCCTGCATCTTCTAATGCTAAAACTTCTTCGTTGATAGCTAAAGCGATTTGGTCTTGTACTTCATGGCGTGGGATGTCTACACGTTCGAATGACCAGTTTAAGATAGTTACAGGACCAGTCAACATACCTTTTACAGGGTGGTCAGTTAAGCTTTGCGCATAAGCTGTTTCTTCCACTGTGATTGGTTTAGTCCATTTAACATCTCCATAGATAACTGGTGGTTTAACAGCACGAGATCCGTATGATTGAACCCAACCGTATTTTGTAACTAAGAAGCCTTGTAAACGTTCACCGAAGAACTCAACCATGTCATTGCGTTCGAACTCACCATGTACAAATACATCTAAGCCGATATCTTCTTGGATTTGAATCCAGCGTGCGATTTCATCGCGTAAGAATTGGTTATATTCTTCATCACTGATACGTTGGTTTTTCCAGTCAGCACGTTTTTTACGAACTTCTTTCGTTTGTGGGAATGAACCAATTGTAGTTGTTGGTAATTCTGGTAATTTTAAGCGTGCATCTTGAACTTTTTTACGTTCAGGGAATGCTGACTCACGTTGTGTACGTACGCTGTCAAAGTCGTATTCAAGGTTTTTAAATGCTTGGTTTTGGAAGCGCTCGTAAGCTGCTTTTAATTTATCATATTTTTCGCTGTCGCCGTTGTTGATAACACGTTTTAAAGCGTCTAATTCGTCTAATTTTTCAGTTGCGAAGCTTAAACCTTCTTCAATTGATTCATCTAATTCTTCATCGTCTAATGAAACAGGAACATGAAGTAATGAAGATGATGGTTGGATAACTAACTCATCAGTATAATTTTCTAAAGTTTCAATCAATTCTTTTTTCGCTTCGATATCTGCTGCCCATACATTACGGCCATCAATAATACCTGCGTATAATGCTTTGTCTTTAGATAATTTGCCTGCTTTGATTTGTTCAAGGTTTTTACCACCGTCATGTACGAAGTCTAAACCGAAACCTTTAACAGGTAAGCTATTCACAAAGTCTAAATCTACATGTTCGAAATAAGTTTGGATGACTAATTTATCAGCTAACCCAGCTTTATCGAAGTATTCATAGACGTGACGTGTAACGTCTTGTAATTGTTCTGCATCATCAGTTACTAATACAGGTTCGTCGATTTGAATGTATTCAGCACCTGCATCAACAAGTGATTGTAATACTTCTTTGTATAATGGAAGCAATGCTTCAACTTTCTCTTCAAATGTTTGATCGCCGCCGCGTGATAATTGAACGAATGTTACAGGACCTAAAATCACTGGGTGTGCATTTACGTTTAATTGTTTAGCGAATTCGAAACGTTCTAATAAAACGTTGCGGTTTAATTTAGGTTCTACGTTGTCCCATTCAGGTACGATGTAGTGATAGTTTGTGTTGAACCATTTAATTAAGGCACTTGCGACATTTTCTTTTGTACCACGTGCGATATTGAATAATAAATCATCGTTGACTTCTTGACCTTGGAAACGTTCTGGGATGATGTTGAATAATAATGATACGTCTAATACGTGGTCATATAATGAGAAGTCTCCAACAGGTACGCTGTCAATGCTGTAGTGTTTTTGTAATAATAAGTTTTCTTTATGCAGGTCGTTTAATGTTGTTGTTAATTCATCATAGTTTGTTTTACCTGCCCAGTAACTTTCGATTGCTTTCTTCCATTCTCTCTTGCGTCCTAAACGTGGGAATCCGATATTAGCTGTTGTAATTGTCATATTATTGCCTCCTGATTTTTTGCAGTTTGTTTTTTAAAGTAATGTGTAAGTTCGAGTGAAAAGTCTACTTGTTCAAATGGTGTAATGATATAGAGTCCATTAAAGTGTTTGATAACTTCATCTATCAATTTGCGACAGATGCGCAAGCTCAGTTCTTTGGTTTTTTGTTTATCATCTTTAACCGCTTCGAACTGATCTAATATTTCATCTGGCAATGAAATGCCAGGGACTTCATTGTGTAAGAATGTTGCATTTCTATAACTTGTTATTGGCATGATACCGATAAAGAATGGGGTATCAAGATGTGCTGTCTTTTCAGCAATTTCTTGAATACGCTCGACAGTGTAGACAGGCTGTGTAATGAAGTAACTCATACCGCAGTCTACTTTTTTGTCTAAGCGTTTCACCGCTGCTTCCATCTTGCGGACGTTCGGGTTGAACGCACCGGCAATATTGAAGTTCGTTTTCGTTTTCAATGCGCCGCCGTCAATATTAAGTCCTTGGTTGAAACGAACAGCGAGTTCAGTTAAACCTCTTGAATTTACATCATAAACATTCGTCGCACCTGGCAGATGCCCCACCTTAGATGGGTCACCTGTAATCGCGAGTATCTCGTTAATACCAAGCAGTGATAAGCCGAGTAAGTGAGATTGTAAACCGATTAAGTTCCTGTCTCTGCAGGTAATGTGGACCAGCGGTTCAATGTTGTAATTCTGCTTAATAATACTAGCTGCTGCGATGTTGCTAACGCGTACCGTTGCGAGTGAGTTATCTGCAAGTGTGATAGCGTCGACTTTCGCTTTGTCTAGTTTTGTGACATTCGCAAAGAATTTCGTTGTATCTAAGTGCTTTGGTGTATCTAGTTCAACGATGACTGTCGGACCAGCTTTGACTTTAGTCGTTAAGTTATTCTTTTTGACCGGAATAGAAGGGTAATTACTTTTTCTTCTGATCGGAATAACTTTCTTTTCTAAAGTTGGTTTTAAACCTTCAACCGCTTGCTTGATGAAGCGGATATGTTCAGGTGTAGTACCGCAACAACCGCCGATTAAGTGTACGCCTTCTTTCACTAGCGTTTCAGCTATCTTACCGAAGTAAGAAGCGTTGTCGCTGTAGTGAATTGTAGAATCTTCAAAGTCTAAGAGACTTGCGTTCGGGTAACATGAGAGAATCGCATGTTGCGGAATCTCAATATGTGTGAAAGATTGTTGCATATGGTGCGGACCGTGATGGCAATTCAAGCCGATAACGTCTGCACCTTCTGCTTCAACTTGTTTAAGTGCTTCGTTAATTTCTGTTCCATCTTGCAAGTAGTTGGTGCTTGAAGCAGTTAACTGTGCGATAACTGGAATATTGTACTTTTTCTTCGTCGCTCTGATCACCTGCAAGAGTTCGTTTAAATCGTAATAAGTTTCAAAGAGGAGTGCATCAACACCCTCGTCAATCAGTGTTTCAATTTGAATATCTGTGTGATACAAAATCGTCGATAGCGACAAGTCATTTTGTTTCACGCCTTTAAAACCTCCGACAGTTCCTAAAATAAACGTGTCTTCATTGGCTGCTTGTTTCGCTATTCTGACACCGGCACGTGTGATGTCTCTTACTTGGTGTTCTAATCCGAAAGCTTGAAGCTTTTCGAAGTTGGCACCGTAAGTATTGGTTTGAATGACATCCGCACCAGCTTCAATGTAAGATCGATGAATTTGTTCGATTTTCTTTGGATGTGTAAGATTATATGCTTCAGGGCAAGTATCGATCCCTTCAGAGTAGAGAATCGTTCCTATTGCACCGTCAGCTACTAATACGTTCTTGCTCAAAGTTTGTAGAAACCCGCTCATAGTATGCTTCCTCCAATGCTGCTTCAAAATCTGCAATCAACTCGTCTGGGTCTTCTAAGCCCACACTCAGTCTCAAGAGATCGAACGTAATTCCGCGTTCGTTACGCACATCTTCTGGAACAGAAGCATGTGACATTGTGGCTGGATGAGAGACGATAGTTTGAATACCGCCTAGGCTGACTGCGATTTGCGGTATTTTTAATGCTTTCGCAAATGTCGGTACCTTTTCTGCTTCGCTTAATCTAAAGCCAAGTACTGCACCGCCATTTTCAGCTTGGCGTTGATTGATTTCATCATTTCCTGGGTAATATACATCAGTAATTTCAGGACGTGATTTTAAGAATCCAACAATCTTTTCAGTGTTTTTCACTGATTGATTCCATCGTACATAAAGCGTTTTAAGATGCTTTGTCAGTGTCCAGCTGTCTTGAGCTGATAATCCGCTTCCTAAAGTGTTTTGTAAGAATTGTAATGATTCTGCAACTTCCGCGTTGTTTGTTACAACTGCCCCTGCAATTAAGTCACTGTGGCCGCTTAAGAATTTAGTGGCACTATGAATCACAATGTCAGCACCTAAATGCAATGGCTTTTGTGATAGGGGTGTTAAGAATGTATTATCGACTGAAACAAGGATATTATGTTTCTTTGCGACATCCGCAATGGCTTGAATATCTGTCACTTTAAATAATGGATTTGACGGTGTTTCCAGATGAATTAGTTTCGTATTTTCCTGAATCGCTTGTTCAACTGCTAATGGGTTTGTCGTATCTACTGCTGTGACTTCAATATTGAATCCTGGTAAAACATGTTCGCATAAGCGGTATGTCCCACCGTAAACATCATTCGGAATAATTAAGTGATCTCCTGATTTCAGTAAGAAGAAAACTGCTGAAATTGCTCCGATTCCTGAGTTATAAGCGATACCGTACTCGGCATCTTCAAGTGCTGCAAGCTTTTCTTCTAACAATGCTCGGTTTGGGTGGCTTGATCTTGCGTAATCGTAAGGGACCTCTGAACCAATCAATGCTGTCGGGAAAGTCGATGAGTCATAAAGTGGCGGGTTGGCTGCTAAAATGTGCGGGAATTGATGATACTTAATTAAATTTGTTTCTGATGATAGTGACATACATATACACTCCTTTAGTTATTGAGATTGCTTTTGGCTGCGGAAGTTCTGGAACTAAGGAGGGAAGCTGACCACGAAAAAAAAGCTTCCGTCCTTTAAACCCGAAAAAAGATTCGGATGTAAAGGACGAAAGCTTGAGCTTCGCGGTACCACCTTAATTCGCTGCTTTATTGCTAAAGCAACCTCTTCCAGTACGCTAAATCTGTTCATGGCAGCTACTGAAGGTCGGTTCCGTTATATGTATCAGCTGTTGCTGTAAATAACAATAACGTGTGCGTCATTCCAGTACGCCATTATGCAAAAATGTTAATACTGTAGCGCTATAACGGGCACCCCCGTTGATGCCTCATATCGACACCACCACTCCAAGGCCATTTTCAAACTTTCTTTCTGTGCTTCCTTTCAGCGGACAGAAGCTCTCTGTGTCAGCAGTGTAAGTTCTACTTTCCTTATTATCGTGTTTCAAGACGATATTCAATTGTTTCTCTTTCGTGTTGAAAGGTTTGTTTTTTGTTGATGACCACATTGTATATTGGTTCTGTTTTGTTTGTCAACAGAATTTTCAGAATAGTAGGTTTTTACCGACAATTAAAAACGAGAGAAACATAAGCGTATCAAGGGTTGGACGTTGCTGAAAAATTTTTAAAATTTTTTTGAATCAAGCCATTTTTCAGTCATTATTTTTCAATTTGAGAATGAAAATTCCTTTATTGCATTCATGATTTACCTTACAATAAGAGAGGAGCAAAAATTAAAAATGTAACACTATTTTAGTGACGAAAGTGAGGTGACTGGAACGTGCGTGACATAACAAATGAGAACAATGGACATGTAGAATATATCGATTTAGATGCAATTCGGCCAAACCCTTATCAGCCTAGAAAACATTTTGATCAAGAAAAATTAGCAGATCTCGCAGCTTCTATTCGTGAACATGGCGTCTTACAACCGATTATCTTACGCAAAACGGTGCAAGGTTACCATATTGTCGTAGGTGAACGCCGTTTCAGAGCCTCTCATTTAGCAGGCTTGAACTCAGTACCAGCGATAGTCAAAGAGATGTCTGATGCTGAGATGATGGAACTCGCCATTATAGAGAACCTGCAGCGGGAAGATTTGAATGCGATTGAAGAAGCGGAAAGTTATCGTAAGCTGATGGATGATTTACATATCACACAAAAAGAGGTGGCTGAACGTTTAGGTAAATCCCGTCCTTATATCGCGAATATGTTGCGATTGTTGAATTTACCGTCTGCTGTCGCCGAGTGGGTAAAAGACGGCAAATTATCAGGTGCGCATGGTCGCACATTATTAATACTAAAAGACGAAACCAAAATGAAACAAATCGCTAAACAAGTCATGAAAGAAGCGTGGAGTGTGCGTTATTTAGAACAATACATTGCAGAGCTGACTTCACCTACTTCAGAAGATGATGCTAAGAAAAAGACAAAGAAACCGCGCATGATTGAACGGCAGGAACGCTTGCTTAAAGAGCGCTTTGGTACCAATGTAGCCATCACAACTAAGCGAAATAAAGGACAAATCACTTTTGAATTCAAATCAGAAGAAGAATTTAAGCGTTTGATTCAACAATTACACAGTGAAACATAAGAAATTATGTTGTATTCATGGTAAAATATATAATTGTTGTGAAATGACAGGAGGACGAACTTTTGAATACGTTTTGGAATACAATGCAAGGTGTTTTCAACTCACTCGTTGAGCCGTTTACAAAGCCTGAAACGTACGCAATGATACTCAACAAGCTCATCATGATTGTCATCTACGTAGTCGTTGCGATGATTATTATCAACTTAGTCAATAAGTCGATTGATCAGTTCTTTAAACTACAAAACCGCAATGCACATGGTAGAAAACGATCTCATACATTAAGTGCGATGTTGAAGAATATTGTGCGTTATGTCGTATGGTTTATTGTATTAACAACGATATTAGGTAAATTCGGAATTAGTGTCACAGGATTATTAGCCGGAGCTGGTGTAGTCGGTTTAGCAATCGGCTTTGGTGCACAAACCATTGTTAAAGACATCATCACAGGGTTCTTTATTATATTTGAGAATCAATTTGATGTGGGAGATTATGTTAAAATCAACTTGAACGGTGCACCTATCACAGAAGGTACAGTTCAATCTATCGGTATACGCTCAACACGTATACATGCGTATACAGGAGAGTTGACCGTGTTGCCGAACAGTGTAATGTCAGAGATTACCAACTTCTCAATCAGTAACGGTAAAGCATTAATAGAAGTACCGATTGCGATGGAAGAGAGTGTCGATAAGGTAGAAAGTAAGCTGAAAGACTTCTTAGAATCCTTACATTCCAATTACTTTATCTTTGTCTCAAAACCTGAAATTCTTGGTATCGAGGATTTAACAGGTAATGCTTATATCATGAAAATAGCGGCAGAAACAACACCGAATAATACTGTGCCAGGCGCTCGTATCTTACGTAAAGAGGTTGCGAATTTCTTGAATCAAGAAGGAATTAAATCACCAACCCCTATTATGATGCAGTTTAATGGACAAAAATCTCAGTAATAAGAATTCATAATGATGGAGGATTGTAAATGGCAGCTCAGTATGGTCTGAATGACATTGTGGAGATGAAAAAGGCGCATGCTTGCGGCGCAAATCGATTTAAAATAATTCGTATGGGTGCAGATATCAGAATTAAATGCGAACATTGCAATCGAAGCATTATGATGCCTCGTACAGAGTTTAATAAAAAATTAAAGAAAATACTTGTATCACATGATACACAAGAGAAGGAGAATGACTAATGGCTTTAACAGCTGGTATCGTAGGCTTACCAAACGTCGGAAAGTCTACATTATTTAACGCAATTACAAAAGCGGGTGCACTTGCGGCGAACTACCCGTTCGCTACAATCGACCCGAACGTCGGGATTGTAGAAGTTCCGGATTCACGTTTAGATGCTTTAGCAGATATCGTTAATCCAAAAAAAGTACTTCCTACAACATTCGAATTCACTGATATTGCAGGGATTGTTAAAGGTGCTTCAAAAGGTGAAGGTCTAGGAAACAAATTCTTATCTCATATCCGTGAAGTAGATGCAATCTGCCAAGTAGTTCGTGCATTCGATGATGATAACGTGACACACGTATCTGGTCGTGTAGATCCACTAGATGATATTGAAGTTATCAATATGGAATTAGTACTTGCAGATTTAGAATCTGTAGATAAACGCTTACCACGTCTTGAAAAAATGGCACGTCAAAAAGATAAAGATGCGTTGAATGAAGTACGCATTTTAGAACGTATTAAAGAAGCATTAGAAAACGGCGAACCGATTCGCAGCTTAGAGTTCAATGAAGAAGATGCGAAATATGTGAAACAAGCACAATTATTAACATCAAAACCAATGATTTATATCGCAAACGTTGGTGAAGATGAAGTGAATGAAGCGGACAACGAAAAAGTTCAAACAATTAAAGAATACGCTGACAAAGAAGGTTCAGAAGTTATTGTCATCAGTGCGAAAATTGAAGAAGAAATTGCGACATTAGATGACGAAGATAAAGACATGTTCTTAGAAGACTTAGGAATCGAAGAACCTGGCTTGAACCGTTTAATCCGCAGCACATACAACTTATTAGGTCTTGCGACATACTTCACAGCAGGTGTACAAGAAGTACGTGCTTGGACATTCAAAAAAGGTATGACTGCCCCACAATGTGCGGGTATCATCCACACTGACTTTGAACGCGGCTTCATCCGTGCAGAAGTAACAAGTTATGACGACTATGTAGAAAATAACGGTGAACAAGGTGCGAAAGAAGCAGGTAAAATGCGTTTAGAAGGTAAAGAATACATCATGCAAGACGGCGATGTTGTTCACTTCAGATTCAACGTATAATTAAGTAAATAAACAACTAACTAAAAAACACGCGCTTAACAAAGCATATGATTATGCTAAGTTGAGGGCGTGTTTTTTGGCTCTATACTATTTAGGACTGGTGATAATCACTAGTCCTATTTTTGATACAAAAAAAGCGCAATTATCTCTATAATTAGAAGTATCCTACAACCAATAATTAAGGAGATAATGCGCCTATGTTTAATACTATATCAATAACGCTTGGAATTAAAGATAAATATATGATTTTTGAGGATAATATTAAGAAAAAGAATTAAAAATAATAGATTTCTTTGGTTTACTGCGCTAAATTAATCAATTCTCTTAAATGATATGAAACGTCTACTGAGATAGAAAACAGAGAAGGGATGTTTTAAGTATGGTGTTATTTCCTAGCAGTATTTTTCTATGGATACTAGGAAAATTATTTCGACAAGTACCGCCAGATGATATTAATCATTTTTGGGGATTTCGAACAAGAAAGTCTAAGAAAAATAAAGAGAATTGGATGCTGGCTCAAAAAGAGTATGGTGAACAGTCTACAAAGGTATTTATGTATACGGTGTTCGCTTCATTCTTTTGGCTATTGGCTGATATAGTATTCTTATTTTTAGACAATGACACATTCATGATTGTCTCAGTGTTACTCCAATCTATCGTATTATTAGGATTATTATTGGTGTTGTATCTCAACGTTAATAACAAATTAGAATAAATAATTCTCAAAACACGCGCTTAACAAAGCATATGATCATGCTGAGTTGAGGGCGTGTTTTTGTATGTATTAAGGTCGAGCATATCATGTATACCGATAAAGAGATTCTGCTTTAAAAATAGCACAATACCTTAAGTTTTTTACTTTTTTTGTTGTATATTTTCAATGAAATATAAGTCTAGCAAGATGAGTTCTTTTACTGTGTTTAAGATGATATGAGAATTGATAGTAATTTTAATTGATTTTGTATTGTGTTGAAAACGCTTTAAGCACAAGAGCTTTGAAAAGGATATAGGAAGTTATCTCTTTTAAAAGGTTTTAAAATTTTTTGTAAAACTTGCGTAAATCAATAAGTTTTTTTACATCTTCCAAAAAATTAATGATAGAATTGTGTAGAACAATTACACACGAAAGAAGTGAAACATTTAATGCCTAGAAAACAGCAACACGATGTATTATTCGATAAAGAATTACGAAATAAATACCACATTAGAAAATTTAGCGCAGGGATTGCTTCAGTTCTATTTGGAACACTAGTTTATACATCCCTGGATCAACAAGCACAAGCTGCAGAAAACACTGATACCGCTGTTGTAAATCCTACAACACAACCAGAAACAAACGGTGACACTGCAACTGCGGAGTTAACAAAAACACAAACAAATGAAACCGTTTCTACGTCAACAAAAGAAACAGTGAATGATTCTCCTACTCCACAAGACACTACGATTCAACAACCTTCTGTTGATAATCAAACAAGCGAAACAGCAACAAAACCTGAACCTGTAACAGCACCAGAAGTATCACAACCTACCAAAACAGATACAACGCAAACTGATGCGCCGAAAGTTGATACACAAAAAGCAACAGAGCCATCGACAGAT
Source organism: Staphylococcus sp. HMSC055C03 (assembly GCF_001809385.1). Taxonomy (NCBI): domain Bacteria; kingdom Bacillati; phylum Bacillota; class Bacilli; order Caryophanales; family Staphylococcaceae; genus Staphylococcus; species Staphylococcus sp. HMSC055C03. The sequence goes on along the minus strand of NZ_KV797516.1, from coordinate 6,277 downwards.
GCGCCAAAAGAAGCTGCGACTACTGAAGTTAAAGCTACTACTGTTACGCCATCAGAACCTGCTGTTCAACCTGCAGATGCTGAAGTTGCGACAAGAGCTGCCGCTACTACCGATACAACAACGACAGAAGCACCTGCTCAACCAATTACGAATACAAGTGCACCAGCACCCGCTGCGAACGCACATCCTGTTGAAAAAATCCAAGGAATTAATGAGCAAGTTTATGCGAAAGAGATTCCTGTATATGAAAAATCAGAAGCTGCAAGAACAGCAAGAATGCAACGTGGTATTTATCAAGCAAGAGAAAGTTTAGGTTTGATTGTACCGCAAAATAAAAAGCTCTATATCAGACAAGCACAAGGCAGTAATGAAGAAGATTTACGTGTAGATTTGATGACTAACGATAGACAAACAGTTCGTAATGCGACAGTTTCTAGAGACGGAAGCTGGACACAAATCTCTACAACTATGGATAGCGGTGCCTTCGTACGTATTCCAACAGGTTTAACTAAAAAACCAGTTGTAGAATACTATGTTGAAGGTGATGCTGGCGTCACACTGCCTACTTACCGTAAAGGTGGAGATAAAGCAGCGTTCGATGCAGATTGGGCTGCTCGTAATACAAGCTATGGTTATGTAGACGGCGATAAAATTGCTTTCTTAGTACCGAATGTAGACCGTGAACGCATCGCAAACTTAGGTAAAAACCCAGGACAATGGGGCTTTATGAACTTAGATGACATGATTGGTTATTACGAAGATGTTATTAATCATTATGATAAATGGGTTGGCTTAAATGATGACATTAATTCTGTCCACTATAATGTCGGCCAAAAATACTTTACGATTGCGGATGCTCATGGGCCAGGTCTTGCTTATTACTCAACAAACAATATGGGATCTAATAACCCATCTATGTCAGGTTATCTTGAAAGAGGTTGGTTAGCACTGCATGAAGTCGGTCATGGTTATGATGGCGCAATGACGTATGATCCTAAAATGAATTTAATTGAAATTGAAAACAACATTTTAGCTAACCAATATCAAACGACTATCATGGGTGTCAAAGACGGTTGGGCTTATGAAGGCAGACAAGAAAGCATGCAGAAAGATTTCCATGATCGCGTAATGGATGGAAGAATGAATTTCTATAATGCAGGTTTCCGCGGCAGTCTTGATTTCATGACAAAAATGGTGCGTTTAACGGGCATTGATGGCTTTGCGGATATGTGGAAAGGTATTCGTCAAGAAGAAGCGGATATGGGCAAAGCAGGTAAACCATTTGAACAAGATGTACCGAGATGGATTACAACGTATTGGTTAGCTGATAACGGCATTAATGGTACAGCCTACTTTGATTTATACAAAGTGAAAATGCCACAAGCTTTAAAAGATGATTTAGACACTTACAACAATACATTCACATACCCATTAGCAGCATTGATTACTAATCCTGAGGAACAACAACGCATCAAAGATAAACTAGGTTTATCTACGATTTATGAACTTGTAAAATCATCAGATTTAGCTGATACGGCGATTCATGAAGATGCACAAGTGAATGTGAATTTAAATGGACAAGTCTTACCAGATAACGTCAAAGTAAGCTTGATGGAAGGCACACAAGAAATTGCGAGTGCAGAAGTTGTAGATGGTAAAGCTGCATTCTCTAATTTACGTGCGGGTGTATATAAAATTGTCGCACCTCTTTCAACAACAGACGCATTACCTGAAAGTGAATATCTCGTAGTTAGAGAAGGCGGTAATAATCAAGCAACGCTTGATTATCCTAAAAAAGATGATATCCAAAACAACATTACACAAACCATCTCACTAAGAGGATTAGGCAACTGGGAAATGGCTACAGTCAACTATAATCCAGATACTAAACAAGTAACGTATAAACAAAGTCCAGGACAACCACATTTATACTTCACTGATGAATATGCACATGTAACTATTCAAAAAGCAGATGGTACGACAGTATTAGATAGAACATTAGTTGGTAACAAAAGTCTTGCATCAGAACTGCAAACTTTCGATTTAGAATATGGCGATAAAGTTATCGTTCGCCATCGTGAACCAGCGGCTCGTCGTGTGTTAGTCAGAAATGAAAACAAAGATAATGTAGCGATTTCTAGACAAAATGCTGAAAAAGAAACATTAACTTATACACTGACTGATAAAGGATTTATTGTAGATGGTGAAACACAAGCGGATGCAAACCGTCGTTATGATGAAGAGATTAGAAAAGATGTAACACACGTAGCAGAAGAAATTAAAAATCATCCTGAAAGAGATTATCGCAGAGAACTATTTAATGTCTTCACAGGTGTTGAATATGCTGATCCTGCGATTAAGGAAGAATTGCTACAAATCTTAAACCCATTAGTTGCGGTTTATCAAGTTGATACACCAACTGTGGACAAGGTAGAAGCAGGTGCGACAAGCATCAGCGGTAAAGGTGAGCCAGAAAGCACAATTACACTTACTTTTGCGAATGGCAAAAAAGCAGAAGTAGAAGTTGATAAAGATGGACAGTGGACAACACAATTACCAGAAGGAACATCTTTAGAACATAACGATGTTACACAGATATATGCAACAGGTAAACACGGTACAGTATCTGAACCGATTTCTGTCAAAGCTTTAGATACAGTAGCACCTAAAGCACCAGTGATTAACGCAATTGAAGCTGGTAGTCAGACAGTAACTGGAACAAGTGAACCATTAAGTAAAGTTACGTTAACGTTGCCAAACGGTACAACAAAAGTAGTCGACGCAGACGATAAAGGCGTTTGGACAACTACATTAGAAACACCGTTAGCTCATAATGAAGTGATCAAAGCAGTAGCTTCAGACGCAGCAGAAAACAAATCAGTAGAAGCGACTCAAACGGTAAAAGATACAGTAGTTCCAGAAGCACCAGTAATCAACACGATTGAAGCAGGAACTAAAGAAGTGAGTGGCACAAGCGAACCATTGAGCACAGTGACATTGACGTTGCCGGATGGTAAAACAACAGAAGTTAAGACAGATGCAGACGGCAAGTGGACAACAGAATTGGCAGAACCATTAACACATAACGCAGTAATCAAAGCAGTGGCATCAGATGTGGCGAACAATAAATCACCAGAAGCGACACAAACTGTCAAAGATACAACAGCACCAGCGGCTCCGACAATCGATAAGATTGAAGCGGGAGCTAAAGTAGTAAGCGGAACAAGCGAACCACTGAGCACGGTAACATTGACGTTACCAGACGGTAAAACTACAGAAGTAAAAGCAGATGCAGACGGCAAGTGGACAACAGAATTAGTTGAACCATTAACACATGACGCAGTGATCAAAGCAGTTGCGTCAGATGTGGCGAACAATAAATCACCAGAAGCGACACAAACTGTCAAAGATACAGTAGTTCCAGTTTCTCCAGAAATTAAAGCAATCGAAGCGGGAGACAAAGTGGTAAGCGGTACAAGCGAACCATTAAGCACAGTGACATTGACATTGCCGGATG
>NZ_KV797516.1:2227-2660 GCF_001809385.1 Staphylococcus sp. HMSC055C03 | reverse complement strand
CGACACAAACGGTGAAAGATACAGTAGTTCCAGCAGTACCAGTAATCAACACAATCGAAGCGGGAGCTAAAGTAGTAAACGGAACAAGCGAGCCATTAAGCACAGTGACATTGACATTGCCGGATGGTAAAACAACAGAAGTTAAGACAGATGCAGACGGCAAGTGGACAACAGAATTGGCAGAACCATTAACACATAACGCAGTGATCAAAGCAGTAGCTTCAGATGTGGCGAACAACAAATCATCAGAAGCGACACAAACGGTGAAAGATACAGTAGTTCCAGCCATTCCGACAATCGATAAGCTTGAAGCGGGAGACAAAGTAGTAAACGGAACAAGCGAACCACTGAGCACAGTGACATTGACGTTGCCAGACGGTAAAACAACAGAAGTAAAAGCAGATGCAGACGGCAAATGGACAGCAGAATTGGC
>NZ_KV797516.1:1248-2127 GCF_001809385.1 Staphylococcus sp. HMSC055C03 | reverse complement strand
AAGCAGTAGCTTCAGACGCGGCAGGTAATAAATCGCCAGAAGCGACACAAACTGTGAAAGATACAATAGCACCAGCCGTTCCGACAATTGATACGATTGAAGCAGTAGCTAAAGTAGTAAATGGCACAAGCGAGCCATTAAGCACAGTGACATTGACATTGCCGGATGGTAAAACAACAGAAGTGAAAGCAGATGCAGATGGCAAGTGGACAACAGAATTGGCAGAACCACTAGCACATGACGCAGTAATCAAAGCAGTGGCGTCAGATGTGGCGAACAACAAATCACCAGAAGCGACACAAACGGTGAAAGATACAACAGCACCAGCCGTTCCGATAATCGATGCGATTGAAGCGGGAGATAAAAAAGTAAGTGGCACAAGTGAGCCATTGAGCACGGTAACTTTAACATTACCGAACGGCAAAACTGAAGAAGTTAAGACGGACGATAAAGGTGTTTGGACAACTACACTAGAAACTCCATTAGCACATAATGAAGTTATTAAAGCAGTAACATCAGACGTAGCGAACAACAAGTCACCAGAAGCAACACAAACTGTCAAAGATACTGTGGCGCCGAAAGCACCTGTTGTGAATGAAATTAAATCTACTGATCAAGCTATAGGTGGTTCGGCAGAGCCTAATTCAAAAGTGTTTGTAGTATTAGCTAATGGTAAGATTTTAGAAACTAAAGCAGATGCAGAAGGTAATTGGAATGTTGAATTACTAGATGGACAATCTCTTATAGGTAATGAAACTGTGAAAGTATATGCTAAAGATTTAGCGGAAAATCAATCTGATACAGTTGAAAGTGAAATTGTGTTGGTTGAAGTGCCAGCCGAGCCGGAGGTAGAAACACCAACAGAACCAGCACCGGAGG
>NZ_KV797516.1:0-1148 GCF_001809385.1 Staphylococcus sp. HMSC055C03 | reverse complement strand
CGGAAGTGCCGGTCGAAGAAGTGCCAGAAGTACCGGCTGAACCGGAACCAGAAACACCAACAGAACCAGCACCGGAGGTAACGCCAGAAGTACCGGTGGAAGAAGCAACACCGACAGCACCGGAAGTACCAGTTGAAGAGATTCCAGAAGTGCCATCCGAGCCAGAGGCAGAAACACCAATAGAACCGGCACCAGAAGTAATACCGGAAGCACCGGCAGAAGAAACAACGCCGACAGAACCGACGCCAGAGGAACCGGTAGAAGAACCAACATCGACAGGATCAGAGACTCCAGTTGAGAAAGAACCAGTAAAAGAAACAGAAGAAACGTCTACTGAAATTTCTCCTTCTAAAGAAGATACAGTAATAGAGTCTGAAAAAGAGGAAGAAAATGATGAAGTTACTGTTGAAAACAATGACATATCAAAAGAAAGCACTGGTGAAGTAACTACACAAAATGACACAGAAAATGTGAAAACAAAATCAGTGGAAAAAGATGTTCAAGATAAAAAATCAACAATTTTAAACTCTAAAACTTCTACTCATAAAAAAGAAAGTAAGCCTAATAAACAAGCATTACCTGAAACAGGTAATGAAACATCATCAATGCCGTTATTAGGTTCATTGTTGACATTGTTTGGTTTAGGATTTATCGCAAGACGCTTTAATAAGAACGAAAAAACAGATAAATAAGACTGAGGGTAGTCTAAAGTAAAAATGCCATGGTAGGGATTGAATCCCATTACCATGGCATTTCTTTATTTATAAAGTGAAATTGAATTATCCAATATCTCCTAGAGTCGCAACCATCACAGCTTTGATAGTGTGCATACGGTTTTCAGCTTCTTGGAATACAACAGAGTGTTTACCTTCGAATACTTCATCTGTAACTTCCATTTCTTTTAAGCCGTGTTTTTCCTCAATTTGTTTACCGATTGTTGTGTCAGTGTTGTGGAATGAAGGTAAGCAGTGTTCGAAAATAACATGTGGGTTACCTGTTTTTTCGATCATGTCTTGGTTTACTTGGTAAGGTTTCAATAATTTGATACGTTCTTCCCAAACTTCATCGGGTTCACCCATAGATACCCATACGTCTGTGTAAAGTACGTCTGAATCTTTAACACCTTTATCGATGTCGTCTGTTACTAA
>NZ_KV797515.1:0-133794 GCF_001809385.1 Staphylococcus sp. HMSC055C03 | reverse complement strand
TTTATTTTGGACTGTATTTATGTCCCAGCCCCTTCTTTACTTTATTTATATTGGAATATAAATTCTTCAATTTTAATCATTTGAAGGCTTTTCTGAAGAGTAATTACAAATTCTATTGTTTTCCAAACAAGACCTCATCTAATATTTCTACTGTCTCTTCCATTTTTTCATCTTCAATATTCGCGAATCCAATAATAATTACTTCCGCAAGTTGTTGAGAAATATCCTCTGCTATGAATCTTCGCAATGTGTATAATTCCAGCTTAAAATAGTTCGCTCTTTCTTCAATTTGTTTATAAGTGTAGGGAGAATTTACATAGATAACAAAATGCAGGCCGGCTTTAATATTTTTTATAGTAATAGTTTGGCGTAATTTATTTTTTAATATACGCACAAGCTTCTTCCTTTTTTCTTCGTAAATATGACTCATCTTACGTATATATTTTTCATAGTGACCTTCATCAATAAACTTGGATAAAGTTAGTGCATTTAAAGTACTGATTTCTGAAACAGAGTCTTTAAAATAGTTATCAAACACTTCTACAATTGGTTTGGGTAAAATCATATAACTGATTCTTAACCCTGGTAGCAACGTTTTGGAAAATGTTCCTAAATAAATCACCCTATTATTTTTATCTAAACTGAATAAAGAAGGTATATTGTCAGTACCGTATTTATATTCACTGTCATAATCGTCTTCTATAATAAAATGTTCCGTTCGAATGGCCCAGTTCAATAATTCAATCCTTCTAGAAACTGGCATTATCGTTCCAATTGGAAATTGGTGAGAAGGTGTAGTTAACATGAGGTGTGGATTGTTCTTTTTTATCGCACGAAAAGATGCCCCTTTATTGTCTAATGGAATATCTAAGATTTTGAAGTTTTGCTGTTGAATTAAATTACGCATTCGAGAATACCCAGGGTTTTCAATTCCAATTAACGACGATTGTTTAAATAACTTTAATATATACAACAGTAACGCATTTGTACCTGAACCAATAACAATTTGCTCCGTATCACAGTGAATACCGCGCTTAAATGAAACTAACTTTGCAATAGATTGCCTTAATTGAATAGGTCCTTTAATATACGGTACTTCAGATAAAATCGAACGTGACTCTTTAAAAACTTGTTTCTGCAATTTTCCCCATGTATCAATAGGAAATTTTGATAAATTTGTCGACATATGTGACAAAGTGAAATGATATTTTGTTTTATCTTCTTTTTTCTCTTTAAATACATTTCCTTCAATTTGTTGATTAGATTCTATAATGAGTTGGTTCAATGATTCAATAAAATAACCTTGTCTTTCTTTGGTGTAAATATATCCCTCAGCAATCAATTGTTCATATGCCGTTTTTACGCTGTTAATACTTACATTCATTTCTTTCGCTAAAGCCCTTTTAGACGGAAGCTTTTCATGACTTTCATACTTATGATCTAAGATATCTTTTTTCAGTTGTCTATAGATTCTTCTATATATAAAATCTTTTGTTTTTGTCATATTTTACACCTCTGGTACCATACTTTTTATTGTTCTGGTTCTTTTCATTGCACCAATATTTAGCGTATGATACTTCTAATCAACAAAACTGGAGGGGATTATTATGACATTAAGAGATAACCAAGCAAATAGAGAAGTAAGTAACGAGGCATTTATCGATTTGAGAAATCAATATGTTGCACGTGGGGTCGGCAACGGTAACTTAAATGTTGCAAAATATGCACAGGGTGCTACAGTTACAGATATCGAAGATAATAAATATATTGATTTCGCAGCCGCCATCGGCACTTTGAATGTAGGTCATAGCCATCCAAAGATTGTAAAACATATTCAAGAAAAAGTAGAAAACTTCATTCATCCAGGATTTAATGTCATTATGTATGAAAGCTACTTGAAGCTTGCAGAAAAGCTCGCTCACCTTACGCCAGGTGATTTTGATAAAAAAGTAATATTATTAAACTCTGGCGCCGAAGCTGTAGAAAATGCAGTGAAAATTGCTAGAAAGCATACTGGAAGAACAGGTGTTGTATCGTTTGTACGCGGTTTTCATGGGCGAACAAATTTAACAATGTCGATGACAAGTAAAGTACGTCCGTATAAATTAGGATTTGGTCCTTTTGCTTCTGATGTATATCAAGCACCATACCCTAATTTATCAGAAAAATCTGACAACTTAAGCGATGAAGAATACGTAGATTATATCATTCAACAATTAAACGATTTCTTTATTTCTGCAGTTGATCCTGAAACAGTAGCTTGCGTCGTAATGGAACCTGTTCAAGGCGAAGGCGGATTTATTATACCAGATAAAAAATTTGTTCAAGCTGTAAGAGAGATTTGTAATCAACATGGCATTGTATTTGTTGCTGATGAGATCCAATCTGGGTTTGCACGTACTGGAAAGATGTTCGCAATCGAACACTTCGATGTTGTACCTGACTTGGTGACTGTATCTAAATCATTAGCTGCAGGATTCCCACTCAGTGGTGTAATTGGTAAAGCGGAAATGATGGACAGTTCTAATCCAGGAGAATTAGGCGGTACGTATTGTGGTAATCCGATCGCCTGCGAAGCAGCCCTAAAAGTAATAGAAATTATTGATGAAGAGAATTTAAATGATAAGTCAGAAAAAGTGGGCACTGTTATTAAAGAAAAATTAAACAGCTTATCGCAAAAAGTTGATTTTATTGGGGATATTAGAGGCTTAGGTGCAATGGTTGCAGTGGAAATTGTAGATCCTGACACAGGAAAGCCAGATAAAGCGAAAACTGCAAAAATTGTAAAACAAGCAAATAAAAAAGGATTACTCTTATTATCGGCTGGACTTAAAGGAAATGTCATCCGCTTCTTAACACCACTTGTCATCACGGATGATGAATTAAACAAAGGGTTAGAAATTTTAGAAGATGTTTGCAGAAACGTTTAAAAATAGATAAATAATTAAATGGGGTATGCGTTATGAAATCACATTTCAGTAAATCCATGAGTATAATGGATGTTTTGTTTTTAGCAATTGGTGCCATGCTCGGATGGGGATGGGTGGTACTATCAGGAGAATGGGTTTCTACAGCAGGGTTTTTAGGAAGCATCGTAGCATTTTTAATCGGAGGATTATTCGTTATATTTATTGGTCTCACATATGCAGAACTCGCGTCAGCCTTTCCAGAAACTGGCGGAGGATTTGTATTTGTTAAAAAGGCCTTTGCACCAGGTATCGCTTTTATTTCTGGTTGGTCTGTATTATTTGGGTATGTATCTGTTATTACATTCGAAGCTGTTGCTTTACCAACCGTTATAGACTATGTCATACCATTTAAACATTCCGGTTTCTTATGGAATATTCAAGGATGGGACGTCTATTTAACTTGGGTATTAATCGGATCAATTGGCAGTGTTGTTTTAACATCGCTTAATTATTTTGGTATTAAACCAGCTGCAATCACACAAACAGTTTTTACTGTTTTCATTGTTGCAGTAGGTCTATTGTTAGTTGGTGGTGCTGGAGTAAACGGTAACTTTCAAAACTTAAAGCCATTATTTGTCGATGGCTTCGGTGGCACAATGTCCATCTTGATAATGATTCCATTTTTATTTGTAGGGTTTGACGTTATTCCGCAAATTGCTGAAGAAGTTAAAGCGCCATCTCAAAAGATCGGTAAAATATTAATTATCTCTATTATTGCATCTGTGTTTTTCTACTTACTTATCGTATTTGGAGTAGCAACTGGGTTAACTCCTAAAGAATTAAACACGAGTAGTTTAACTACTGCTGATGCAATGGTTAATTTATTTGGAAGTAGCGGCTTTGGTATCCTTCTTGTACTTGGAGGAGTAGCCGGTATTATTACCAGTTGGAATGCATTTATTATCGGAGGCAGCCGTATTTTATATGCTATGGCGAATAATGGGATGATTCCAAAGTGGTTTGCTTATATCCATCCAAAATATAAAACACCTACACATGGTATTATTTTCTTGGGAATACTTGCATTTGTTTCTCCCCTGCTTGGTCGTCCAGCTTTAGTGTGGATTGTGGACGCTGGGGGTATTGGAGTAGTAATTGGTTATTTATTGGTTGCACTCTCTTTCTTAAAGTTAAGAAAAGCAGCACCAGATTTAAAACGACCTTATAAAATCAAGAATGGTAAAGCAATAGGTGTCATTGCAATTATTTTAAGTTTATCGTTCATCATTATTTACTTGCCAGGAATGCCATCATCATTAATATGGCCTTCTGAATGGCTAATTGTCTTTGTTTGGTATGGAATTGCAGCGATTTTATATTATGTACAAAAAAGGAAAAATAAGGTGGTAGAAAATGACAAAATTAGAAGTTTTGAACCCAGCAACGAATGAAGTAATTGAAACACTTGAGTATACGGATGAAGCTACAATGAATAAACAAATAGAAAAAGCACATGATGCCTTTCTATCTTGGCGTGAAGTAGATGCCCATACACGTTCTGAGAAACTATGGGCTTGGTCAAAATTAATTGATGAACATAAAGAGGAACTCGCTGAACTGATTACAAAAGAAGGCGGTAAGCCTTTAAAAGAAGCTCTAGGTGAAGTTGATTATGCACGTTCCTACGTTGATTGGTATGCAGAAGAAGCAAAACGTCTATATGGACGTACTATTCCAGCAAATTCCACTTCAAAAAAGATCATTGTTCAATCTTTCCCTGTCGGAGTGGTCGGTGCGATTACACCTTGGAACTTCCCTGCAGCTATGATTACTCGTAAAATGGCACCTGCTTTAGCTGCAGGTTGTACGATTGTATGTAAACCAGCAGTACAAACACCACTGACTACAATCCGTTTAGTAGAACTAGCACATGAAGCAGGCATCCCAAAAGACGCTATTCAATACGTTATTATATCTGGTAAAAATGCTGGACGTATTTTTACTGAAAGTCCAATCATTCAAAAGATTACCTTTACAGGTTCTACACCTGTCGGCAAGAAATTGATTGAAGGCGCTGCTAGTTCTGTTAAGAATGTCACTATGGAACTCGGTGGTCTAGCACCCGTAATTGTGCACAAAGACGCAAATATTGATGATGCTGTCGATCAAACAATCGCAACTAAATTCAGAAATGCTGGTCAAACATGTATTTGTGCCAACCGAATTTATGTACATGAGGATATTGTCGATACGTATGTAGATAAATTAATACAAAAAGTACATGAATTAAAAGTAGGTAACGGTTTAGATAAAGGAGTAGATGTCGGTCCGTTAATCAACCAAGATGGAGTAGATAAAGTCGTTCATCAGATTAAAGATGCAGAAGCTAAAGGCGGACAATTATCTCGTTCATTAGATGAAATTGAATCACTAGGCGGCAACTTCTTAAAACCAGTCGTCATTTCAAATGCGAATCAAGATATGGAAATTATGCATAAAGAAACATTTGGTCCTGTAGCGCCTGTTATGGCTTATGCTGATTTAGATGACGCAATCAAAATGGCGAATGACACTGAATTCGGTTTAGCTGCTTATTTCTTTACTAATAATTATAAAACTGGTTTCTACATCTATAATAATCTAGATTATGGTGTTATTGGATGGAACGATGGCGGCCCTTCTGCTGCACATGCCCCATTCGGCGGTATGAAAGAAAGTGGTTATGGCAGAGAAGGCGGTATTGAAGGTATTCAGCCATATTTAGAAACGAAATATTTATCTATCGGCGATATGTAAACGAGTTAAAAACAAGTAATAAATCAAGTCTCAAACAAAAAGTCGGTGAAAACCTTAAGTGTTTTCATCGATTTTTTATTGAACCTATACGTACTACTAAAAATAATATTACCAATTAAAGTTAAACGCCTCCTCAGTTTTAAAGCTGAGAAAATTTAAATACTAAGCGTATTTTTATATTGAATTCCTAGTATTTTAAAAGGATATTGACTTTCATATGAAAAGGGCATAATATAGGCATACGTTTAAAGTTTTCAGATTTTTTAAATAATAAGTCCGTCATCTGAAGAATCACACATTAGAGGAGAGAATAAAGATGAGTAACAACTTAATTTTACAATCAGATTTTGGTATAGAAGACGGTGCAGTCAGCGCAATGAAAGGTGTTGCACGTATGGTCAGTGACAATATCTTCATCAGTGATTTAACACATGACATTCCACCTTATGATATTTGGGTGGCTTCCTATCGTCTCTACCAAACTGTGAAATACTGGCCAAAAGGCACAGTCTTTGTTTCTGTCGTTGACCCTGGTGTAGGCAGTGATCGCAGAAGTATTGCTTGCTTGACCAAAACAGGTCACTATATCATTACACCAGATAACGGTTCACTGACACATATACTGCATTATGAAGGCATTGAATCAGTCATTGCGATAGATGAAGTCAAAAGTCGTTTACCGCATTCTGAAGAAAGTCATACTTTCCATGGTCGTGATATTTATGCCTATAATGGTGCACACTTAGCTGCCGGTCAAATTGAATTTGAAGATTTAGGCCAGTCTATTGATTTAGACTCAATCAAACAACTTCCAATCAACGATTCTAGACAAGAAGGCGATACACTCATCGGTTATATTGATGTCTTAGATATCCGCTTCGGCTCTCTATGGACCAACATTCCACTTTCTTACTTTAAAGAGAATGATATACACCATGGAGATAACCTGATTGTGACCATTTATAACCGTGAAAACAAAGTCTATCAAAACATCATGAAATTCGTACGTTCTTTTGCGGACGTCAATATTGGTGAACCTTTAGTTTACATTAACTCACTCGTTAATATAGGCGTTGCGGTCAACCAAAATTCATTTTCTAAACTCTATCATATTGGCACAGGAAATGACTGGCGTATCGAAATAACCAAAGGACCAACCTTCTAACCTCTACTAGTGATTCTTATAATGATTAAAATATAGTTGAATAAATGTAAAAGAGAGCCTCAGTGCATTGAGGGCTCTCTTAGTTTCTTTTTCATTATTTTAGGTTTTATACAGGTTTTAATTTTACTTTTCAACCTCTTCCAATAACTTTTTGTATCTATTATATTCTTCAGAAGATTTATTGCTGCTAAAAGAGAACGAATCTGTTGATTTCTTTTGATATTAAAATATTCAACTGCCGTATTAGATTTTTCTACCTTATTAACTTCCATATAAGATTTTGCAAATTCATGTAAATCATCTAACAGACCAGAAAGTTTATCTATGCTAACTTCTTCTTTTATTAATTTGTATACAGAGTTTATATTTTCTGCTCTTTTTTTATATAGCATTTTGAAAAATGATTAATCAAACTGTCAATATCCGATAAATTTTTGGTGATTTCTATTAAATCATTCCACTTGTTTTTTGAGTGATCAATAAAATCATCCGTTCTAGGTTGGACATATTTCATTATATGATTCTTTAGTAACTCCATTTGTTTCAACTTTTGTCCCCTAGCATTTAACACTTCGAAAATGTTATAAATTTCCTCTTCTTCTCCAGATACAATTTCGACAATATTAATCTTTAGTAGTTGGTTTAAGAACATGTCTGTTTCTTCAAAGCTTTTCTCTTTTATATAATCATCAAAGTAGTTAAAAACATGATACAGAGTGTTGTTGATCTTTTCTAGCTTTACTTTTGAGTCTTTGCTTATATAATCTAAGATTGAAAGGAGTGACGAATGAAGATCTGGATTGTTAATTTTAGAAATTGTTTCATTAGTCGATTTTAAAGTTGTTAAATAAGTATTTTTTATAAATTTAGCACGGTTTTCAGCTTCTTCATTATCCATATCATTTAAGTGTTTTACAATAACTGCAAAAATAACAAAGATTGTAGTCAAACGTTGTTGACCATCAATAATCTCATAATAATCCACCCCTGGATCCTTAGCTGTTCCCAAATTTTTATTTTTATCATTTAAAACTATTGTTCCAAGAAAGTGAGACCAATTAGAGTCAGAATCTGTGTTAATTGTAAAAGTAACATCTGTTAAAAGCTCTGACCAATTATTTTCTTTCCATACATAAGTTCTTTGGTATCTTGGTACTTTATATTCAGCTGCTCGTTGAAATATATCCTTAATTGTTCTGTTTTCAGTATTAAAACTCATACTTATACCCTTTTTTTATTATTAAGTAATTACTGACATCCTCTTTTATATATTTATTTTCAATCAAAATTTTTTATCTAGCATCAATCCTTAATAATTGTTACTTTTTTACTCATTTAGATTTCTTTATAGATTTCCAATACTCTTCGAACTAACCATAGTAAACATTTGTCTAAACCTATACAACTTCAACAATTTTATCGATTCAAAATGACTTCATTCTATTTTCTGTGTCCCTTATAAATTGATGCAATTCAAATCTCACTTTCTTTAACATTTTAAGATATTTTGAACTTTGATATTTTGGTTGAAGTGTCATTATTCTCGAAAAGTATATAATATTATGTTAAATATTAGAATTAAAAAGTTGATTACACTTTATGCTTTGAAATTTTCATTCTAAAATCAACATATGTTTATTAATCAAGTTAATCAAACAAGAACAGTCATTTATTCTCCCATATTATTTTATGTTCGGCTATTACATACAGTAGTTTGATGCCTTAAGTACCCAAGCCTATGATATAAATCAAAATCATCAATTCTCATTTTTAAAATTTTCAGCTTATAATAACACTACAAAACACTTGTTTTTTAATTTTATAACAGCCCCTTTAAAATATACGATTTAGCTTATATCACTGCTTTCAGGTTTTTAGATTACTCATATTTACACCAAACTTTAATTGAAAAGCAAATAATTATCATAGTATATATGCATACACCTAACATATAAGCACGACTCTCTTTTTTTATTCTTCCTCAAAATCCTTCAACACATGTTTATTATCTTCTTGCAATTTACTGTATTCTGCTTCTGGCACTGGGTTATCTTTGAGTTTAAATTTAGGATAAATCCATAGCGCGCTTAAACTGATTAAACCAAATACAACAAAGGTTGCTTTGTAGTTTAGGAAAACAATTAGTGGTCCTGCTAGGATAGAACCGATTACTTGTCCGACTGCCAGGAGTAAGAAAGGAATGCCGATACCGATTGACGCATTTCTAACATAGACACGAATGCCCCAAACCATTAGTACACCTGTTAAGAAAATATAGCTAATGCCAAATAAAGAAGAGGCAATAAAAGGTGTAATCCATAACAACTGCGCAAGTGCGAGTAAAATGGATGCGGCAGAAATCGCAATCACACCTAAATTATAAGCAAAACGTATGCCTTTTTGCTCAATGATGTTGCCTGAAACACCTCCAATAATGCCGAAGACCCCAATTAAAATCCAGAAAATAGAGAGTTGAAAGTTTGTATAAAGATCTGTGGCTTGAACGAAAGATTTAGAGAATGTCCAAAATGGTGCAGTCGCAATACCTAGCAAGGTAGAAGCTAAAGCAATACGACTGCCATTTTTAACATCTAATAAATTAAATGAACCTGTATAAATTTCAAGAGGTTGATTTAAACTTGGAATAATTATAAAGTTCCACACCAACATAATAAGCGCGAGTACTGCATAAGAGAGATACATCGTTCTCCAATCTAAAAATGCGATCATTGCAGTGACTCCAGCAAGCATCAAACCAATACTTGTACCTGAGTTAATCCAAGTGTTCGCTTTACTTTGTTCCTCTAATTTAATCCATAATGAAATCACATAACCATAAGGTGGTGAGACGAATCCTGTACTAGCACCCGCAAATAACACACCTAAGGCAAGAATCATTAAATTAGGTGAGATACCAATTAAAATAAGTCCGATTAATACTGATAAACCTGCGGCCATAATCATATTTTTCGGCCCGACTTTATCAGTTTTAAATGTCGCAAAGATAATGGAGAAACAATAAGATAAATAGAACAGTGATGAAATTAAACCAGCCTGTGTCGGTGTCAGACTTAAATCTTGTGAAATATCTGGTAAAAACAAGCCAAAGCTGAACCGACCCAGTCCATATGTCACAGCTATCATTAAAATACCAGGTATAACCAGCTTAGAAAACCTCATAAACTTCTCTCCTTTTAGATATAACGTTCATTCTATTTTAGTGTAAAAGAAAATCAGCATTTTTTAAATGCTGAAGTCTTATCTTTTTAAATTCTATTTGTATGCTGCTTCCCTTAAATACATCTCCGCAATACGTAATGCGTGATCTGTTGCTTTATCCACACCGACTAATGCGGTCATAGAAGTTGTGCCTTCTAATAGTAATGCATATTGAATCGCTAATGCTTCTTGATCTTCTAATCCTTGTTCTGCAGTGAGGTGCTCTAAATAATCTAATAAACGTTGTTTATGTCCTCTAGCAATAGAAACAATGTCTTGATTACTTTCAGCGTAATCTTCAATCGCTCTTAAGAACATATCACCTTTATAAGAATAATCTTTCAGCCACTTACAATGAGCTTTCACAATACAGGTTAGAGGTTGTACTTGTTTAGTTTTTGTATACTCATCTAAATATTCCCAATAGCGCGCTTCACGTTGTTTTAAAACCGCTTCTACTAACTTCTCTTTTGAATCAAAGTGATTATACAATGTCATTGTCGCAACGTTCGCTTCTTGAATAATCTGTTTCAATCCGACACCGTTGAATCCATATTCATAAAACAATTGTTCTGCGACTGCTAATAAATCGTTGCGTTTTTGAGACATAATCTTCACTCTTTCTTCATTATTTTCTTTAATCTATCTTACAAGTCTCTTTTATCTCTGTCAAAACAACGAAAAAAACCGAACACCCTGAAATGAGTGCTCGGTTAGACTGGATTTTACCTATTTAATGATTACTTATTTTTTAAGAGAATCAGGAATTGCTTGGTAGCCTTCTCTTACGTTGATCACATTTGTGAATCCTTTATTTTCTAAGATACCGACTGCGATTGAACTACGTACACCTGATTGGCAGTGTACATAGATTGGCGCGTCTTTATCAAATGGAACATCAGCATCTAGTAATTTACCGTGTTTGATGTGTTTCGCTTGGTCAAGATGACCTGCATCCCATTCATCATTTGTACGTACGTCTAATACATTTTCTTCTTTACCTGTCATGTCTGCACTGTGTACAGAAGGTGTCATGACATCGTATTTCGGTAATCGATAACCTGCGACACGATCATAACCGATTAATTGAAGTTGATAAGCCGCTTGTTGTACTAAGTCGCGGTCACCGATTAAATCGATGTCTTTGTCGTAGTCAAGATACCAACCGATTTGGTTAATGAAGCCTTTATCGAATGGAATATTGATTGTGCCGTATTCATGACCACCATGATACGCTGAGCGTGAACGTACGTCGAATGCAAGGCGGTCTGAATCTAGACTTGGATATACATCATATGGTGTATATAAGTCTGTTCCCATTTGGTTGATATATTTCATATGACCGAAATGATGTGGTGGATCAGGTTGTTCTGAAGTGAGTTGTTTCACGAATGCTTCTTTATCATTCACATTGAATGCCCAGTTATTTGCACGTTCATAACCGAGTGTAGATGTTGGAACAGCACCTAGTGATTTACCACAAGGACTGCCTGCACCATGACCGGGCCAGATTTGGATATAGTCTGGTAATTCACTCACTGATTGAATAGAATCATACATTTGTTTCGCACCTTTTTCAGTTGTGCCTTCAACTTGTGCTGCTTTTTCTAATAGGTCTGGACGACCAATATCGCCTACGAAGATGAAGTCACCAGTAAAGAGACCCATCGGTACTGAAGAGCCACCGCCTTTATCAGTGAGTAAGAAACTGATACTTTCTGGTGTATGACCTGGTGTGAATAACACTTCAATATCAATGTTACCTACATCAATATGATCATGGTCTTTCACAAATGTTGTGTTTTCAGGCATATTTTTGTAGCCGAATTGTTCTCCGCCTTCAGCTGAGACATACACTTGTGCGTTTAAGCGTTCAGCTGCATCACGGATACCTGATGCGAAGTCAGCGTGAATGTGTGTTTCAGCTGCTTTAGTAATTGTGAAGCCTTCATCATCTGCGACTTCAATATATTTAGATAAGTCACGTACTGGATCGATAATCATTGCTTCTCCTGTACGTTGACAACCGATTAAATAAGAGGCTTGTGATAATTTATTATCATAAAATTGTTTGAAAAACATTCTAAAACTCCTTTACTTATTTGTGTTTTGTCTCTCTTTAGATAAATAAGTTATGGCTTGCGTTTTGTGTGTCACCGATATAGCTTCCTACACCGCCGTATGACACTTCGTCACGTAATTCTTCTTTTTCAATGCCCATGACATCCATACTCATTGTGCAGGCAATCAATTTAATATCTTGTTCGATTGCTTTATCTAACAATGCTGGAAGAGAATCCACATTTTTCTTTTTCATGACATAACGCATCATTAAGTTGCCTAAGCCGAACATATTCATTTTAGATAACGGCATTTTCACTGGTGTTTTCGGCAACATCATATCGAACATTTTTGCGATACCTTTTTTCTTCACGTTCGCTGGATTTTCTTTCTTCAACGCATTTAATCCCCAGAATGTGAAGAAGATTGAGACGTCACGACCTGCTGCTTTCGCACCATTTGCGATAATCAACGCAGCTAATGCTTTATCAAGTTCTCCGCTGAATAACACGATTGTTGTACCGTTTGCGGAATGTGAAACTTCCATTGCTTTTGGTTCTTCTTTTTGAATAATTGCTGTGACTTTTTCGTCATCTTGGTTAATACGTACTAGGGTATTACCTGTTTGTTTCACCCAGCTTTGAATGTCACTGTAGAAACCTGGGTCAGTAACTGTTGCTTCAACTTGATCACCTGGTTTCAGTTGTTTCATTTCTTTGCTTAAATTCATGATAGGTCCAGGACATTGTAAGCCGCTATAGTTTAATTGTTTACGGTTATCTTTTACTTTCGTTTCTGTACTTTCTTTAACTTCTGTATTATCGTCGCCTTCACTATAAGCAACATAACCGCCATCTAAATTCACAACGTCGTAACCTTGTTTATCTAGATACTCTGACGCTTTTAGACTGCGTTTACCACTTCTGCAGTAAACATAGTACGTTTTATCTTTCTTCTTATCGAACTGTTCTATTTGATCGACTGGATATAATTCTGCACCTTTAATATGTCCATCTGCATATTCTTCAGGTGTTCTGACATCTATCAATTGTCCATTTTTTGCTAAACGTTCAAAATCTTTATTACTGAATTCATTAATGTGTTGTGTTTTCATATACTCCCGTGTAGCCTCCCTTTCAAAAATACCTATAGGGGTATCTTAAATCCTTTTAGGATAAATGTCAAATGCCCTATGGGGTATTTGACAAAATTTCTTTTTCCAACTACAATAAAACTACTCAAAGACAGTAATGGGGGTATACAGAATGAATTATGATCAAAAAATGGTTAATCGCATAAAACGCCTACAAGGACAATTAAATGGCGTTGTTAAAATGATGGAAGAAGATAGAGACTGTAAAGATGTCATTACACAATTAAGCTCATCTAAAAGTGCAATCCAACGTTTAATGGCAGTCATTGTCAGTGAAAATTTAGTAGAGTGTGTTAAAGCAGCTGACGATAATAACGAAGATTCACAAGCCTTAATAGAAGAAGCAATCAACTTGCTTGTGAAAAGTAAATAATGGATATCGTGACTTTAATTACGATGCTCCTTATCGGGGTATTTGGCGGTTTAATTTCAGGAATGGTCGGTATAGGCGGCGCAATCATTATCTATCCGGCTATTCTTATCATTCCAAGTCTTTTAGGCCTTCACACTTATACACCTTATCTCGCTTCAGGACTCGCATCCAGCCAAGTATTCTTCAGTACACTCAGCGGTTCGATTAAAGCGAAAAGCAATCCAGAATTCTCATTAAAACTCGTACTGTACATGGGTGCTAGCACACTAATTGGGAGTACAGTCGGTGCTTTCTTTACACAATGGTTCAGTACGACTGCAGTAAATATTGTTTATATCGTGGTCGCAATTCTTGCGTTGGTGTTATTATTCATTAAAGTGAAACCGCAAGAAGGCACACCGCACTTAAACCGTATGTTACTCATCTTATTCGGCATTGGTATCGGGGCCATTTCTGGTATTGTTGGTGCAGGTGGCTCGTTCATGATTATTCCAGTTTTGCTCGTATTCTTTAAATTACCGATGAATACCGTCGTCGCAAATAGTATCGTTATCGCATTTATCTCATCTATCGGTTCCTTTGTGATTAAACTCTTCCAAGGCTTTATTCCTATCGCAGATGCGATTCCTTTAGTCATCGGTAGTATTATCTTCGCACCGATTGGTTTAATGATTGGTAAGAAATTACCAAGTGTCGTTCAAAAATGGATTATCAGTATATTAATAATCATCGCAGTCATTCAATTAATCTTTTAAATAGATGCCAAGTTCTGATATAGAGCTTGGTTTTTTATTTATACATATAGGTATCAGGGTATAAAATAAGCGTCCATATAGGTGTAACCCCCTATTTAAAGCAATAACTCAGGGTTAAACTTGTTTCTGTGAAGTTTTACGCTAAAATTAATAGTGAAGCGTTAAAACTACCTAGCTATATAGAAAGTGGTGAAATAATGGCTAAGAATCAAAAGCGAGAGATGTTATTACGAGCAGCAGCCGATATTGTGAATGAACAAGGTGTCAGTGCCTTAACACTTGATGCCGTAGCACAACGTGCAGAAGTGAGTAAAGGTGGACTCCTCTATCATTTCAATACCAAACAAGCCTTAATTCAAGGTCTAGTGGACCATGCGAATGAACTTTATAAAGAAAATGTTAATCATTATATTGATAACGAAAAAGAAAGTAAATGGCTCCATGCCTTTATTGAGGCAACACGTGAACATCGTAAAGAAAACAAAGCTGTGACTTCTGCCATTCTAGCAGCACAAGGTAATGATCGTAATTTACTCGGTCCCCTACAAGAAACCTACCAAGATTGGCAAAACCATATTGAATCGGATGGTTTAGACGCAGTGGATGCGACGATTTATCGTTTAGCTGTAGATGGCTTATGGCTATCTGAAATTTTCGGTTTAACATCTATCGACGAAGACATGCGAGAAGCTGTCTTAGATCGCTTAAAAGAATTAAGCAGTAAATAAATAGAGGTATAACCCTTGTCATGAGAGGCTCTTACAAAAAAGAGACTCTCTTTTTTTATTTTTCTTGAACAAAGGGGTTGAAATAAAACCGTCCAGTTGGTACACTAACAACCGTTGAAAAAAATAACTGAAACTCGGAGGGATAAATAGTCCATGAAAAAAGTAATGTTAACAGTAGCAATTACAGGCGCTGGCGACACAACAGAAAAAAATAAACATGTACCCGTAACACCTGAAGAGATTGCGGATGCCGCAATTAAATGTGCACGTGCAGGCGCAACAGTGGCACATATTCATGCAAGAGATCCAGAAACAGGTGGCGTAAGCCATGATGTTGAATTATATAGAGAAGCAGTACGTTTAATCCGTGAAGCAGATGAAGATATTGTGATTAATATTACTGCAGGCGGCGGTGGCGACTTCATCCCAGATATGCAGAACCCTTACCAAGCCGGAGAAGGTTCAGATATCCAAACACCAGATGAACGTCATGAGCCAGTTGGAGAATTATTACCAGAAATTTGTACACTAGACTGCGGTAGTGTCAACTTCGGAGATATGGTTTATATCAGCCCGACAGATTGGTTACGCCGTCAAGCACAATTAATCAAAGATGCAGGTGTAAAACCTGAATTAGAATGTTTCGATAGCGGTCATATCCGTTTTGCGAACCAATTAGTTTCTGAAGGTTTAATCGAAGGCGAACCAATGTATCAATTCTGCCTAGGTATTCCATGGGGTGCAGACAATGATGCAGAAACGATTGAATACTTCAAAACACGTTTACCAGAAAATGCTCATTGGTCAGCATTCGGTATCGGTAAAATGCAGTTGCCAACAGTAGAAGAAGCTGCGAAACGCGGCGGCAACGTACGTGTCGGCTTAGAAGATAACATCTATTTATCAAAAGGTGTTAAAGCGACAAACGAAGAACTAGTAGAAAAAGCAGTAGAAATCTTAAAAGGTTTAGATATGGAACCTATGACACCGCAAGAAGCGCGTGAAAAATACAATTTAACTCAGCCAAAAGGAGACAATTAAAATGAAATTTGCAGTAGTAGGAACAGGCGTTATCGGCAGTGGCTGGATCACTCGCATGCTTGCGCATGGTCACGAAGTGATCGCAACTGACCCAGGTGAAAGCGCACAAGAAGCAATGATGGCACAAATCAAACAAAATTGGCCATACGCTGAAGAAATGGGATTAGCAGAAGGTGCATCTTTAGATAATCTGACTTTCACACCACACTTAGATGAAGCTGTGAAAGATGCAGACTTGATTCAAGAAAATGTACCAGAAGTTGAAGAAATCAAAGCAAGTGTCTTAAAAGAAATCGACACTTACGCACGCCCTGACGCAATTATCGGTTCAAGTACTTCAGGTATTATGCCAACTGAACTGCAAGAAGGATTAAAACATCCAGAGCGTTTAGTTGTAGCACATCCTTTCCACCCTGTTTATATCTTACCGTTAGTTGAAATTGTACCAGGTAAAGAAACTGCAGAAGACACAGTTGTAAAAGCTGAAGAACTTTATGAAGGTATCGGTATGGACGTCCTACATGTCCGTAACGAAATCGAAGGACACATTGCGGACCGTCTTATGGAAGCTTTATGGCGTGAATCATTACACATCGTTAATGAAGGTATCGCAACTACTGAAGAAGTAGATAAAGCCTTCACTCACGCAGCAGGCTTACGTTACGCACAATATGGTCCATTCATGACATTCCACTTAGCTGGTGGTAATGGAGGTATGCGTCACATGTTGAAACAATTCGGTCCAGCACTTAAGAAACCTTGGACTAAATTAGTTGCGCCAGAATTAACAACTGATTTATACAACGCAGTTGTAGAAGGATGCGAAACAAGTTCACAAGGTTACACAATGTCAGAACTTGACCAAAAACGTAATGAATTCTTAGTGAAAGTGAAAAAACTTGCTCAAGAATATTGGCCAACTGAAACACCAGGTATGAAGAAACGTCAACCTCAATCACAGGGGGTATAAATTCATGACACAACTCTTTACGTATCAAGTGACAGTAAAAGACGAATGGCTCGATCATAATAACCATATGAATGACGCAGAATACAACCGCGTTTTCAGTAATGCGACAGATGAATATCTCGCTTACTTAGGTTTAAGCGAAGCTGAAATCGAGCGCCGTCATTACACAGTCTTCACTTTAGAAAATCATGAAACGTATCAAAAAGAAGTTAACAAAGATGAAGATTTGACGGTTACTGTACAACTTGTCGATCACGATGCGAAACGTCTTCATGCATTCATGACACTGTATGACCAAGCACAAGATGTATGTGCCACATACGAAGTCATGTTGATGGGGATTGATACAGACTCAGGTCGTCCAGCACCCTTCCCTGAAGACATCGCACAAAATATTGAACAAGATGCTGAACTAGTAGATAAAGAAGGATTAGACCAACCTAAAGAACTTGGTCGTCAAATCGGTATCAAACGTAAAAAATAAGAACAATACAATGAATCGATTAATATCACAATTTGCATAACACCCGAATGGGTTTCATATAGATAAAAAAGTTCCACTTGCGATAAGGTAAGTGGAACTTTTTGTATCTTATTATTGCTTTTATCATTCAAACCATCATTCAAAAAATTAGTACTGCCCTTTTAAAGATACATACTTACAAATCGCGATAAATCGAGGTTTATAAGACGTCCGTATCTCTTACTTCAGACAAACGTCAGTCTGACCTTTAATGCTAAAAAAGCGCCATGAACTCTTTGTTCAGGCGCTTTATCTTATGTACTATTTCGTACTTCTACTGTTTTGAATCTATCTCTGCATGATGTTTTCAATGGCTTCTATATCATGTTTTGAAGTATAGACTTTGATTGAAAAGCCGTTGGCTTTATCTGTATCGTAATACCAATTGCCATTTGAAATTTCATCAGGCCCATTATGAAAATCTGTGAAGTCATCTTTTGTCATTTTTCCAGGTACTACAAACACATGACTGACTTGATTGTTTGAATTATAACTGACACCGATATTGCCATATAATTCAGCTTTCTTGCCATCAATTGTTTTAGCACCTTCTGCACGACCATATTCTCTCTCTATCGCACTTTTGGTTTCCCCTATTTCAAAACCTTCATACCCCTCTGTATTAGGCGCATGCATATAACCTTGACTGAACATTGGTGAGTTCACATCAATCTCTACTTTATGCGTAGGTGGTAAATGTGACGCTCTAGGTTGTGCTTTACCAACTTGATTCGACCAAAATGCCAACACACCATAGAATAGTCCAGCGACCAGAGCTAAGAATACTAATACGAGTACACTACACCAAACGAAAGTTTTAATTCTGCCATGATCTTTTTGTTGATGTATGACCTCCGAACGAGAAAATTGACTTGGTGTACCACATTGAGTACAAAAAGCTTCACTAGACTGTAACGCATTTTTACATGTTGTACAGTATTTCCCCATATTCCTTCCTCCAATAAATCTTTTTCACAATTCAATTATATTTAAAACTTTGATAATTTTCTACATAAAACGTTTTAAGAAACTGTAAAGTTGTTAAAGAAAACTAAAAAAGTACCTCAGTTACCCTGAAGTACTTCAAAGTTTCACGTAAAACATAATACGATGACTAGTTCATTTTAATAATGATACGTCCCGCATCACCATTTGCGAGTTCGTCAAATCCTTCATTAATCTCATCTAAAGTTAATGTTTTACTTATTAATGGATCGATATTTAAACGTCCTTTTTGATAAAGATTAGTAAAACGTGGTATATCTCTATCTGGAACACAACTGCCAACATAAGATCCTTTAATTGTTCTTTCTTCAGCAGCTAGCGTTACTTGTGGAAAGGCGAATTGTTGACTTGGATCTGGCAATCCTGTCGTAACAGTTGTGCCTCCACGTTTAGTAATAGCGTATGCAGTTTCCATTGCTAGTGTGACTCCTGCTGTTTCAAATGCATATTCTACACCGCCATCCACATATGATTTTATTTTATCTACTATATCTTCATCTTTAGAATTAAATACTGCTGTCGCGCCTAATTCTTTAGCAATATCAAATTTGTTTTCATTAATATCCAAAGCAATAATCTCATTAGCGCCTGCAAGTCTAGCTCCAATAATAGCATTTAAACCAATACCACCGAGTCCAACAATCGCGACGTTACTGCCTGGTCTGATTTGCGCTGTGTTCATAACAGCACCTATTCCTGTAATTACTGCACAACCAAAGACTGCCGCACGTTCAAACGGAATCTCTTTGTCT
Source organism: Staphylococcus sp. HMSC055C03 (assembly GCF_001809385.1). Taxonomy (NCBI): domain Bacteria; kingdom Bacillati; phylum Bacillota; class Bacilli; order Caryophanales; family Staphylococcaceae; genus Staphylococcus; species Staphylococcus sp. HMSC055C03. The sequence continues at coordinate 114,344 of NZ_KV797515.1, read as the reverse complement.
ATTTTGACGATTGAGTTTTCAGAGACAACTGCGTATTCTGCGAAGCCTGAAACCCCTAAGTGATGGTGAACTTCACCTTGGTTGTTAGATAAACGAATACCACCCTCTAACATTTCACCTTTTTCATTCGATTCTGCACCGTTCTCACACAATGCTGGTCTTCCTTCACGACACGGGAGACAATGTCCGCAACTTGGTATGAAGACGCAAACGACATGGTCTCCTTTTTCGAAGCCAAGCACATCACTGCCAGTTTGTATAACTTCTCCAGCAGCTTCATGTCCCAACGCCATTGGCATAGGTCTAGGGCGACTGCCATTAATCACTGATAAATCCGAATGACATAGACCCGCAGCATGAATTTTTATAAGTACTTCGTGTGCACGAGGTTCGTCTAGTTCAAGTTCTTCAACTTTCAGTGGTTGCGATTGACTATAAGGCTGCTCACTTCCCATTTCATATAATACCGCTGCTCTTGTTTTCATAACTAACATCCCCTCTTTCTATTTCTCTCTACCCCCTTAGTACATTTTTTATACTTAACGCCTCCTTATACTCCCTGTAGTTACGCATTTATCAAATAAAAAAAGCTTCAATCGGAACTAAAACAAATAAAAAACGTTATCTCCGAATAAGCTTCAGAGATAACGTGAAAAGGTTATAAAATATGATTAATGATATCGAACTATAAGTTAATAATTATGCTCTGCTGTTGATGTAGCTGTCTGGGTTCACACTGTATTGGTTACCTACGCCACCTTGCATGCGTTGGAAGTGTAAGTGTGGTGCAGTTGAGTTACCAGTGCTACCTGATAAACCGATTTGGTCACCAGCGCTAACATCTTGTCCTTGTTGTACATTTAAGCTGTTCATGTGCATATACCATTGATAGTTATTGCTGTTTTTCTCTTGGATTGTAACTTGGTTACCGCCACCATAGTTACTCCAGCCAGCTTGTGTTACTGTACCGTCTGTTAATGAGTAAACAGGTGTGTTTTCAGGCATACCATAGTCTACACCATAGTGAGCGCCGCCACCGTGATATTGACCATATGGTTGGATTTTAGGATGTTTAGTTAACCAACCTGCATCTTGTGCTGTTGCACCGTCTGCTTGGTTAGAAGGTGCACTGTCACCAGATGTTTGTGCTGCTTGGTCAGAACCTTGTGTTGAGCCGCCGCCTTGTTGTCCTTGAGCTGCAGCATTAGCTTGTGTTGTTTGTGGTGCTGGTGCTTGTGTAGCTTCAACATTTTGTGCTGTACCTGCATCAGATGTAGCGTTTTGTGCAGGTGCATATGTTGTATTATCTTGTGATTGGTTATATGTGTTTTCGTATTGTGCGTTTGATGTATTGTTGTTATAAGTTGCGTTATTTTCTGAAGCTTTGTTTGGATTGTTTGCGATATCTTCTGCTGATGGTGCTTCATTTACGTCATAACCATTTGCTTGAACATCTGAATTTGATGCATTTGCTGAATAGTTATTGTCATCGTATTGGTAGCTAGGGTTTAATAAACTTTGTGGGAAATAGAAATAGTGTGTTGCCCCTGCTTCATCTACGATAGTGAATTGATATTCTTTATTATCAAACATTGATTGGTCCCAATTGCCATCTAATGTGTGGTGGTAATTACCTTGTGTATCTTTCGTGAAGTATGATCCATATGAATAACCTTTAGTCTGATCTGCTGTCTGTTGTGCTTGTTGTGTTTGTTGCGGTGCAACTTGGTTATTTTCAGCTGCGTCTGCGTGGTGACTGATAAATCCTACTGAAGAAACTCCCAAACCTACAATAGTAGCTGTTACTAATTTATTCATCATGTAAACTCCCGTCCTTAAAAATTTTATTGATTCGTTAATACGTTTTTCGTTTTTCTCTCAATCAAAATTACAAGACTAAAGGTAACACGGGAAGTACACTAAATAAAGGCGTATAATTGTTTTGTAAACAAATGTATTTTGCATGTAATATAGTTACTGAAATATTACTACCTTGTAAGTACTGTGAAGACGGGGTTAAAACGTCGTTCTTCTTTTCCTTTGTTATCTCTTTATTACTAAATTGAAATGTTTGAAACCCTTGATTTCCGGATATTTTAATAATGATTCTTGTGCGCAAAAGCCTTATAACCCCTGGGTTTGCCTTACATTTTCAATTTCAAAACCGCTTCTCTTCCATCCTCTATCACACTAACTACATACTCTTATTGTTTTCTTTACTTTGTTGATAATATCGAAATATAAAATACAAACCAGCTAAAAAGAATAGGAAAAGTACGCCATTACCTATAACTTTCGCAATAATATATGTCATTAAGATAAAGGAAAGAAACGCTAAAGTAATAGAAATAATTAAAACCAACCATCTTGTACTATCACTATTTTCTCTTCCAAGAAACACTCGACTTAAATGCGTCTTATAAAAATCTATCAATTTCAGATACAACTTCAGCATCGCTCCAACTGCTACTATAAAATAAACACCCAAAACTATGATTTTTAAAATGTTCCATATGAAACCGAACAGTTCATTCATGATGATAATCTCCTTTATATTTCTATCACCTGTAATGCATGACGCATTTCTTTATCAATATCTTTTGTCCGCCACTCTCTGAAGTAGCCTAATGAAACACAACTATAATGGATATTATCCTTTGTGATACTTCCTCTGAAATGAACATGTCCCATCAAACTATAGCGTATGGGATAGTTTTGATATAACTTCATAAAATCAGAAGTTCCGATAAATGCGTTGAAGTAATCGAAAATACGATGCGGCATTGGTACTTTAAAACTAGGGTCCGTCACCACATGTGTAATCAAAATAATATTTCTACCTTGAACCTTTTTCATATCCGCTTCTGCCAGTTCAGCAGCTTTACGAGATACTTCTCTATCCGGCATTCCCCAATCAACATGTACTTTATCTTGCCACGTTGCACCTTTAAAGCGTCTGCGCTCTAAATAATCAAGGCTATATTTAGGATTTGCGTAACTATAGTCATACCAACCGCTATTTCCGACAATTGCCCATTCATCATTAATAATGTAAGGATTGCCCATCAATTGTTCCGGCTTACTCATAAAGAAATCATGAATCACTTGTGTAGACGTACCATCTGTTGACCAATAATCATGATTGCCCGGAATAAAACGTACATCTATACCTGTTAATGCTTCCATTTGTTGGATGAAGATATATGATTGTTGATGATCATTCGAAATATCTCCAGCAATCACTAACAAATCTAATTGTTCTTGTTTAACAAGCTGCGCTAAATGTTCTGTATATTGTGCTTCAGTATAATCAGAAGGGCGATCGATATGTAAATCTGAAATGACTCCTATTTTCATTTGTTTGATCCTTCCTCTTTATTGAACGTTTATGTATTATTTTAGACTAATTAAAAAGGAGCACAAGCATTACATGCTCATCCTCCTTTATACTTACTACTATATAAATAGGAACTTAGTCTATCGTATTGAGTTGGATTAAGATTTTTTCTTGCGACTTATCTTGAATCAATTTTTCAAAACCATCTTCTTTAATATGGTCTAAAGTGATTTTGCTAGTAATGATAGGTTCTGACGCTAATGTACCGGAAGCTAATTCATTCATAACTTGATTGTATGTGTCATTACCATATCCAACAGAACCCATAATATTTACACCCGTAAACAATAAGTTTTGCGGTACATTGAATTCTAAACTTTGCGTGTGGAAACTTACAATCATGACTGTGCCTCTTACGCGTGTAGATTGAATAGATTGTGTAAATGTATCTGCCACACCGGCTGCTTCTATACTTACATCTGCACCTTCTGGATACATTTTTCTAATGGTCTCTACTGGATTTGTTTTTGTAGAATCAATCGTTGTATCTGCACCCATTGCTTCAGCTATTTTCAAACGTTCTTCAGCAATATCAATTGCGATTACTTGCTTTGCGCCTTGTGCTTTTGCGGCCGCAATAGAGAACAGACCGATTGGCCCAGCACCATAGACAGTCACAATATCCCCTTCTTTAATTCCAGCATCTTTAACAGCTTGATACGCAACAGATGCCGGCTCTACCAATGCTGCTCGTTCTAATGATAACTCTTCTGGTACTTTGAATACAGAATTCTGTGGAATGATTGTATATTCAGCAAATCCTCCATCAATCTGTGCACCAACCGCATCTAAAGTAACAAAGCGTTCATATAATGCATTCTCTTGATTTTCGAACATCATTGGATAAATACAAACACGATCGCCTTTTTTAAGCTCTGTAACATCTGAACCTACTTCTTCTACTACACCTGAAAATTCATGTCCAAGCACAGTTCCTCTCTCCATCGGTACTGAGTCTGGATGCAAATATGCGTGCAAGTCTGAACCACAAATACCTGCCCAAGCTACTTTCACTTTGACATCATCACTGCTCAGTTCTTTTAATTGTCTCTCTTGAACTCTAATATCTTTTTCGCCATACCAAACGGCTGCTTTCATTATGAATTCCTCCCTTTTTCTTTTGAAATTACGTTATAATGAAAACTTGTAATCTCAACTATAGACTGGTTATATGAGGGAATGAATTCTAAAGCAGAACTTTACTCGAAAGTTCTGCACACTTATATACAATTTGTGCAGAAAGAGGATAAACATGGATAAAAGAACAAAGTATACAATGGAACAAATTAAATCTACTTTATTAGACCTCTTAGATACACACTCCTTTGAAACCATCACTGTAACTATGATTTGTGAACAAACAAGTATTAGTAGACGTACATTCTACAATCATTTTTCAGACAAATTTGAAGTAATAGATGATATTATGAATGACTATACCCAAGCAATGCGCCAAGCCGCTTCAGAAAGTACGCCTGAAAACTTCAAACAAGGCATACTGAATGGCTTTAACTTTATTCATAAAAATAAGGTTGTTTTTATAAAACTTTATAAAAGTCCAGTCTCTAATCTATTTCTTACACGACTAGGTTCTGTCATTACTGAACTAGTAGAGCCTAAACTTAATCATGCTTACTTACAAATGCACAACATCTCAGTTCAAACTATCTTAGTTTTCTTAACGAGTGCAGTTTTAGGTATTGTTATTGAATCAGTTACTAAAAATGTTGAGGATTATACAACTAAAGTTGAAGAAATAGCCACACTAGTCAAACCTTATTTCAAAACTAAAACAATATAATTATAAGTAGAATTTTAAATGAAAAGGTTATTTTCAAATTAATAATAATAAAAATGGGTATCCGTATATTGGAGAGATTTGTGCAAACAGGCCTCTTCCGCTAAGCCCTATAATCCATACTTATATCGATGCAGAAAGGGTGATATAGTGGAACAATTTGAAGCTTCTGATAGTGCAGTAGATCTTGAGGATATTAATTTCGCTTGGGATCAACTTATTACTGACGAAGACGAATTGGTGGAGGCTGGCTATCCTCAAGGTCTGCTCGAAGAGTGGATAGAGGATGGTGTTATCAAGCCTTTCTCTCCCAAAGGCAATAAAAGGCACTTTTATTCAAAAGATGTCTTCGTTGCAACTGTTCATCATGTCTTACGAACATAGCATGGTGGGAAGCAATGGATCGACCAATGGTTGATCCGCTTCCTTTTATATAGATCATACATAACAAAAAAACTGCCAGTTTTTACACTGACAGCTTATACTTCTTATTTAGAACGATAATTGGATATATCTATGAAATCATTCATCAAGCTTTCTTTTTGTTCTTCTCTTTCTTTCTCTATATATTTATCAAATAACTTATAATCGATATTAGCAATCTCTTTTAAAAATTCTGGTTCTACCTGTAAATTATCCAACAACTTTTGTGGTGTAATAACTTTCTTTTTAAATAGTAAATCTAACAAACTATTCATTTTCACTGGATGCATAAGTTTAATTTCATCATCTAAAGGTTCCATCACTTTATAATTCTTCTTATAAATTGAACTCCAAAAATAACGATATTGCGAACTCGTAATCAAATCTAAATAATAGGCACGCATTCCCATCGCTTGAATAGAGACATACCATTTTTCTTTTAATACTTTAAAGTAATCTGGATTAGATTTTTTGGGTATCTTTCCAAAATCTTCTTTAAAATCTTGTTCTGGCAATAAAAATTCTGAAGCAAAAATATTAGCTTCATTTTCAATCTCTTTATGTTCTTCGTGCGTTAATAAGTCAAATTGAATATGCTTATGCAAGAGTAAATGTCCCAATTCATGAGCAATATCAAAATTTCTTCTTACTGCAACACCTTTATTACTACCCAAAATAATATAAGGGACGCCTGCTTCCGACCAAAAACTAAATGCATCTGCATCTTTATCTATACTTTTCTCATATATAATAACCCCTGCTTTTTCTAAAGTAAAAAGCAATTCCTGATTATATTTATCTTTTAAAAGTAATTCTCGAGCCTTTTGAGCAACACGTTTAATTATCACTCTGTTAGTAACATCTTGTTTAGTAATTTTCTCTACCTCATCTACCACATCTACAATATACATATAAGGCGACTTAATGAATGAAAATAGATAATCTGTAAGGTTTGTAAGATAAATCGCTTGATAAAATTGTTTGTTTAAATGTTTAGTTGATACATACTGATTACTTGCTCTAAATGCAATTGCATGTTTATCTACACTTTCTTTATGAAATTCTTCTTTTGGTTCGGTTAAAAAATATGAGGTTTTAACATTAAATTCTCTAGATAGATCATAAATTTTATTGATTTCAGGCATCATATTTTTAACTTCGTATTGCCAAACTGCCTGTTCACTAATTTGAATACTTTCAGCTAAATTTTTTCTGCTAAGCCCCTTTAGCAATCTAATATTTTCTAAGTTTTTACCTATAAACATTTTTTCACCTTTTCTTAATCAGAAGACTCTTCATCCTCGCCTTCATCATCAACTTCAAATCCGAATATATGTTGAGCATCTACTAACTCTTCTTCTTTATCATTAATTTGTTGAAGAACTTGTAACTCCTCATCTGAAATCAAGTAGTCTTCTTCCTCTTTAACTACCTTTTCTAATATAGGCGTTAAATCTTCCAATAAAACCGCTTTATTATTATGCGGGTTCGGTACCCATATTTTAATAGCAATGAGTTGTTTGGATTCAGCATCAATATCATAAGTAATTATATCAAAAGAAGGGCTAGTATTAATATCTCTGTTTTTCTCAAAATTAAATAATTCCAGCTGATGATCTCTACCTATTTCATCTTGTAATCTTTCAAAATCTACATTTTTATTCTGATCAATTAGCTCTCTTAAATATTTCTTTTCGCTATTTCCTGAATCATTTAAAGCTGTTTTTCCAAAAGTTACATTATCTTTATTAAAATATTGTTCATTTTTTATTATGAAGTACCAACCTTCTTTATTATTTATCCTCCCAGAATAAAATTTTAAATACTCCCATGTAGGACCAGCTTTTTGCTTGGTATGACCCTCAATAAGATTTTTGGTTTTTTTGCCACTTGGTCCTCAATATGATTACCTTTTATATATGCGTATCCACCACTAATAACCAGTGTCTGAAATGCTTCTTTCCTAACCTCAATATAATTCTTATAACCAGATACTACACCTTTTACAATTTCTTCTTTTAATTCTGTACTAAAACCCATCAAATGCCCCCTAATGTGAATTTACTTTATTTTAACTAAGTTTTTCTGTAAAATCAAAGAATTTTATAAAGTGTAAGGGTCTTTTTTGGTACATCTTTAAATAACTAACCAAGGGTTTATCCGCTTCCTTTTATATAGATCATACATAACAAAAAAACTGCCAGTTTTTACACTGACAGCTTATACTTCCTTATTGGAACTCAACAAATTTTTCATTTGGCATTCTAAATGAATCACGTGGTGCTTTAGCTTGTTTACCGATTGCGATAATCATTACAGGTACATAACGTTCTAATGGATAGCCTAGGACTTCACCAATTTGATTCGCTTCAAATCCACCAATCGGATTCGTATCATAACCATGTTGTTTCGCAATTAACATCAATTGCATAGCCATTAAACTACTATCGATTTTGACAATGTCACTCATTTGTTCTCGCGTTAAACTTTTATAACCGTTCTTTGCGAGTGGCAGGATTTGGTCTCTGACTTCTTGTGGCATCATACCTTTTTCAACTGCACTATCATAGATATATTCTGCATTCTCATAGCATTGCAAGTCGCCAAAGATAACGAGCATCGCAGAGGATGTGTCGTTCTGGTTCGTATTGAATTGAACGAGTGGTCTTAATTTCGCTTTAGCTTCATCACTTTCAACCACAGCAACTCTCCATGGCTGCATATTCACTGAAGAAGGTGCTGTCGCAGCTTTTTCCAATATCTCATTCATTTCTTCTTTTGAAATTTTAAACTCCGGATCGAACCCTTTTACAGACTTTCTACTATTTAGAATATCAGTAAAGTTTTCCATACTTTCACCTCATATATATTTTCTATACAATAGACTACAGGTTAAACTATGGTTTAAGGGAAGTGATTTGTTTGAAAAAGTACTCCATTCAAGAAGTTTCTGAGATGAAACATATCTCTAAGAGTAAATTGCGTTATTATGAAAAGCATGGTTTATTGATGAATATTGAAAGAAATGCAAATAATCAACGTGTATATTCTGAAACAGACATAGAAATTATCAGCTTAATTCAATGCTTAAGTTTACTCAATATGCCACTCAAGAAAATTAAGTATTACGTTGAACAACTTAACGAGAATAAAGCACAGATTTCAGATGTTTTAGAAGCACACCTTAAAGTACTTAAAGCAGAAAAAGATATAATCGAAATGCGTATTGATGTCATTGAAGAAAGATTACATCGCACTAAAAAAACAATTTAGTTATTCAAGTATGGAATCTTTCTTCAAGCATACTTATATAAAAACACCCCCTTACTCTATCGTGTGTAAGGGGGTATTCGTCTACTGACTCTATTTTTTTCTTTTATGTAGCTGTCTTGTCCATAAAAGATAACTTATGAATGGCTACCTTGCATCAATTGTATTTCGTTCTCTGCTTCTCTTCTTACTCTTGTTTTATCTGCTTCAACCCAACCTGGAATTAAGAACGCATCCACAATCACCCAAATCAACGTTGGAATACCAAATGTAAACCAAGCTGTTAATAATGTTAATGCAATCATCCCAATAGCTGATCCCGTTTTACCGAAATAGAAACGGTGTCCTCCTAAGCTTCCAAAGAAAAACCATAATACATAAGCAATCGCAGGTTGTTTTGCTTTGCTTGCGATTTGTGATTCAATAAAACTTTTTTCTTGTAAATTCATCAATGTTCCACCTTTCTGTATACTTCAATCAATCCTAATAAAAACTTAATAAATCTTACTATACACATCTAGGTGGTCAATTATTGTCCAGTAATGCAATCTTTTTTGTTTTTCCAAAATAATAACTTTTAAATCTTCATTTTATTTAACTTTCTTGCTTACCGTTTACTTACCTTTGTTTTTGTTTACTCATAGCAACTTTTGATTTGATTAATACGCTCAATAAAACTATCAATGTACTTTTGAGGTTCTAAAATACGTGCTAAAGGTGCCATTTGATAAGCAATATAGTATGCATCTAATTCCGTACAAGCGACTTTCACTATGATTTTTCCGTCCTGCGTACGGTCTAGTACCTCAACAATCTTATATTGTTGGCGGAACAATGCCATTTTCGATTCATCAATTTCAACCGTGACGAGTTCTTTGCTTTTGACTTCATCAAACTTATGATTGGAAAACATAAAATTTTCAATCAGGCGGACGCGCTCGTTATAAACTGTTTTTTCATATTCATAAGTAAACCAATAGTCATAATGCATGTACATCGTTGATAATGGTTTCACTTCAATATTACGTCCTTTGAATTTCATCCATACTAAGTATTTTTGACTAATCGCTTTTTCGATTAACATTAGAGTTTCACCTGGAAATGTTTCATCCCGGTTATTGAAATGATCCAACATTTCACTTAAAACTTTTCTATCTTCAATACGCATGCCCTGTATTTCTCTTCTGAATAAGTTATACACATCTACATGCAAGATAGGTGTTAAGCTTTTAATTTTTACCATAAGCCCTAACAGTGCTAAACCGCTTAAACTGTTAGAATGCGTGATTAATTCATAGCCGCCCTTTTTATGTACTACCTCAGTATTTCTATTATTCCAATATTCACTTTCATAGAAAAAATCATTAATCGTTCTAATATCCCTTTGAATCGACTTCGTACTTACATTCCCAAAATCAGAGAGATCTGATTTTCTAACTGTTTCCCCATTCAACAAACGTGTGAAGATATTCAAGACTCTTGTTGATTTATCCATGTTTACCATCTCCTACAGTTCAATATACAGTTATAAGTGGACAATCTTTGTCCATTACACAATCTTCTATGTTATTTATCAAATAACTCACTTTATTATTATGAATAATTACCTGTCTTACCCCATTGATAAACCATTATGAGCAAAACTGTTTATTTTTCTCTCAAAATATTGTTAAATGTAATTATAATAGTTACATTAAGAAGGTGAACACTGTGAACTTAGAATTTAATATTGCGGTACATGTGCTGGCTTTCTTAACGAAACATGCAGATGAACGTTTCTCAAGTAAAGCTTTGTCTGAGTTAGTTTGTATTAATCCCGTACAATTACGGCGTGTGACAGGAAAGTTAGTGGAACAAGGCTATATTGATACAGTTCGCGGTAAATATGGTGGCTATCAAGCTAATGTTAAAACAGCCAAAGCTGATTTAGCAGATTTGTTTCAATTATTTACTGCTGAACGGACACAAGGTCGTCTTTTTACAGGAAATTCTGCCAGTCATTGTGAGATTTCTCGAAAAATCGGGAATACTATGGCTAAACATCATGCGAAGGAACACGAACTGCTGATGCAGTATTATCGTGGTTTCACAATTGAAGAAGTTTTACGTGAAACATTAACAGCAATTTAAGAATTTGGAGGAAGATTTCATGACACATTATGATTTAGTGATTATTGGATTTGGTAAAGCAGGTAAAACGTTAGCTAAGTTTGCGGCGAGTGAAGGTAAAGCCGTCGCAATGATAGAGAAAGATCAGAAAATGTATGGCGGTACATGTATCAACGTCGGATGTATTCCGTCAAAAACATTAATACATGATAGTTTAGAAGGCAGTTCTTTTGCGAGTGCGTTTGATCGTAAACGTGAAGTTGTAGACGCATTAAATAACAAAAACTATCACATGTTGGCAGATACACCAGGGATTGATGTGATTAATGCTACAGCGCAATTTAAATCTAATAAAGAAATCGTATTATTAGATGAAGCAGGCCAAGAATTAGATGTCTTAACTGCTGAAGATATTTTAATCAATACAGGTTCTACACCGGTTATCCCAAACATAGAAGGTATTGGAGACTCAAAACACCTTTATGATTCTGCAGGAATTATGGACTTACCATTTAAACCTGAACATTTAGTGATTGTCGGTGCAGGTTATATCGCGTTAGAATTTGCGTCACTCTTCGCACGTTTCGGCGTTAAAGTGACAATGTTTGTACATCACGATACATTGTTGCCAAAAGAAGACCGTGAAATTGTTGAACTTATTGAAGAAGATTTGATTCAAGACGGTGTAAACATTGTCTATAATGTAGAAACACAACGCTTTGAAGATCAAGAACGCAGTACAATTGTGCATACATCACAAGGCGAATTTGAAGCAGATGCTGTTTTACTTGCGACAGGTCGTCATCCAAATACTTCAGACCTTGGTTTAAACCATACAGATATCGAAGTCGGCAAATGCGGTGAAATAGAAGTTAACGAACACCTACAAACAGCTGTACCAAACATTTATGCAGCAGGTGACGTTACTGGCGGCTTACAATTCACATATATCTCACTCGATGACTTCAGAATTATTAAAGACAATATCTTTGGTGAAGGTAAACGTACGACAGAAAATCGCGGCGTGGTACCATATTCTATGTTCATTAACCCACCTTTCTCTCGTGTCGGTATGACTAAAGATGAAGCACAAGCTGCAGGTTATGAAGTACACGAAACAAATCTTGCGGTTAAAAATATCCCACGTCATAAAGTAAATAATGATGCACGTGGTATGTTGAAAGCAGTCATAGATGCACAATCAGGTTTAGTACTTGGTGCAACACTGTATTGTCGTAACTCTGAGGAAATTATCAACCTTGTTAAACTAGCGATTGATCAAAACATCCCAGCAGAAGTATTAGCCAACAATATTTATACACACCCTACAATGGCTGAAGCCTTTAATAATATCTTTCAAGTTTAAGTTATAACGAAAGAAAGTGATGCATACTTTGTGTACGCATCACTTTTTTATGTTTATATAAGGTTGTTTTGTTTATCTATTTGATTGTTTCAGCTTATTGTCTTGTTTTGGAAATATACGTAGATGGTTTATCTTTGTCGTAAATTGTCAAACCTGTAATATCTTTCGTATATTTAGCAGGTACGAATAGACTCACAATGTATCCGAATAAGAATGCGATGAAGAATGAAATAATTGATACATAGAATGGTGAGTTCGCGCCACCGATACCTTTTAATAGGTAAGCGACAATAACACCTGTGAATAATCCGACTAAGACACCGAATGTATTCGCACGTTTTGTGAAGATACCAACCGCAAAGATACCTGCTAAAGGTACACCGAATAATCCAGTAACTAATAAGAATAAATCCCATAAGTTGTTAGAATCCGCAGCGATTAAGTAAATCGCAATACCATAGCTTAATAAACCTGCGATAATGATTGTCCAACGTGCAAAGCGAACGTTGCCTTTATCTGTACCTTTACTGAAGAAACGATCTTTAATATCTTCAGAAATACACGCAGAAATCGAGTTCAAACTTGAAGAAATCGTAGATTGCGCTGCCGCAAAGATAGCTGCGATTAATAATCCACCTACAAATGGCGGCATTTGAGTCAAGATAAAGAATGGTACCACTGAAGACGTGTTGAAATCTTGTGGTAACGCTGCTTCGTGTTCATAGAATGAATACATCATTGTACCCATTCCATAGAAGATCGGCGCTGAGATTAACGCTAATAAACCGTTAATCCATAATGATTTTTTCGTTTCATCAATAGAGTCTGATGCTTGATAACGTTGTACTACATCTTGACTGGCTGTATATTGATGTAAGTTGTTAAAGATGTTTCCTAGGAAGATGATCGGCAAGGCTGCCGCTGTTGTATTCAACTTCCAGTTATCTACACTCAATAACTTTTTCTCAGCTAATGCATCATGAAGAATTGTGCCGAAACCGCCTTTGATTTCCATCGCACCAATTACGATAATCATGAGGGCACCGCCTAAAAGGATAACACCTTGGATAAAGTCACTCCATACCACCCCTTCGAAACCGCCGAGGAAAGTATAAAGAATACATAAAATCCCTACTAAACTTGCGACTAAATAAGGATTAATGTCAGTAACGGCTGTAATCGCAAGTGTCGGTAAGTAAATAACGATTGCGATACGACCTAAGTGGAACACTACGAAGAGTAATGAACCGAGAACACGGACACTTGGACCGAAACGTGCTTCAAGATATTCGTAAGCTGACGTTACGCGAAGCTTCTTGAAGAACGGTACGTAGAATGCGATTAAAGCCGGGATAATTGCGACAATCGCGATATTCCCTGCGATATACGACCAGTCAGTTAAAAATGCTTTTTCTGGTGTAGACATAAATGTAATCGCACTTAACGTTGTTGCATAGATTGAGAAACCGATGGCCCACGAAGGAAGGCGTCCACTGGCTGTAAAGAAACTATCTGTGCTTTGACCTGCGCGCTTAGTAAAGTACGCTCCAATTATTAACATGACTACTAGATAGGTAATGACCGCTACCCAGTTCCATGTGCCAAAACCCACTTGTTGCATAAACAACACCCCTTAACGTTTTATGTCGGTATTACAAGTTGTATTTATCAATAAGATTATTTAACGCTTCTCTGTTTGATTCATTGAAAGGCGCAAATGGACGTTTCGGCACACCGCCGTCGATACCACGTGATTTTAAAATCTCTTTAAGTGTTGGGTATAAGCCCATGCTTAAAACACCTTCAATAATGTCATTTGTATCATGTTGAATTTGGTAAGCTTCATCAATTTTGCCTTCTTTAGCTAAATCGAAGATTTGACGTGCACGCACACCGTTCACATTATAAGTAGAACCGATGGCACCATCCACGCCTGAAATCGCAGCTTGAACTAACATTTCATCAAACCCTGATAAGATCAGTTTGTCTGGATATGCTTTTCTGATACGTTCTAATAAGAAGAAGTTTGGCGCAGTGTATTTCACACCAACAATTTTCTCGTGATTGAACAACTCACCGAATTGTTCGATACTGATGTTGACACCTGTTAAATCAGGAATCGCATAAATAATCATATTATTTTGAGTTGCTTCGATTAAATCGAAATAATATTGTTTAATCTCTTCGAATGAGAAAGGATAATAGAAAGGTGTTACTGCTGAAATGGCATCATAACCAAGTTCAGTCGCGTATTTACCTAATTCAATCGCTTCATTTAAATCTAATGAGCCTACTTGTGCGATTAATTTCACATCATCGCCGACTGCTTCTTTCGCAAGTCTGAAGATTTGTTTTTTCTGTTCTGTGTTGATTAAGAAGTTTTCACCAGAGCTGCCATTGACATATAAACCGTCTAATTTTTCATGTTCAATCGCGTTTCTCGCTATTTGTTTGAGGCCTTCTTCTTTCACTTGTCCTTGTTCATCAAATGGAACAAGTAACGCAGCATATAAGCCTTTTAATTTTTCTTCCATATCTAAATCCTCCAAGTTAAGTATTAATAGCACAATGGCTATCCTAAACATCCAACAATGTCCCTTGTTTATACTATATTTACACTTTCAATTGTAAACGCTATCATAACCCTACACAACTGGTTTTGAAAGATTGTAACAAAATATGGACAAAATAATGAAAATAATTTTCAAAATTGGATTTACACTTCCTAGTTGAAGTATGCTCTATATATAATGAAGTGGAAGCAGAGGAGGAATCATCTTATGAACCAGATCGCAATAGATATCGGAGGCACAAACATCAAGGCAGCCCTCATCAATGAAAATCAAGAAATTAAAGATTATAAGAAAATCTCAACACCCGATAATGTGCAAACACTGATTATCGATGAAGTGTATCAATTAGCACATGAACTTATTACCAAACATAAGCTAGAAAAACCCCATATCGGCATTTCCAGTGCAGGTGTTGTCGATTCAGAATTAGGAGAAATTGTTTATACTGGTCCAACTATTAAAAACTTTGATGGTACGAATTTTCGTCGTTCTTTAAAAGACTTATATTCATCAATGACCGTACACAATGATGTGGATGCAGCCCTACTTGGAGAATTATCACTCAATGATTATGAAGAGGATAATATTTTTTGTTTAACTTTAGGCACAGGCATCGGCGGTGCATTTTATAATCAACAATTAGGTGTTTATGGTGGTGCACGTTATCGTGCGAATGAAATCGGCTATTTATTATATCGAGACACTGATCAAAAAACGTTTGAACAACGTGCTTCAACGTCAGCCCTCAAAGCTTTGATGCAAGAACGCGATTTTCAATATGGTACTGATGTGCCGAAGTTATTTGAACTCGCACAAACAAATGATAAACAGGCACAAGCTATCTTAGAAGAATGGGCAACTTATGTCGCAGAGGGTATTGCGCAAATTCAAATCATTTATGATCCAGGCTTGATTTTAATCGGCGGTGGCATCTCATCACAAGGTGAAAATCTTATCCAATACATTGAACCTAAAATCAATCAATTCTTGCCGCCAAACTATGGACACGCACCTATCCAAACAACAAAAACTGAAAATCACGCTGCGTTATTTGGCGCAATTACCGAAGGTTAAAGAAAAACCGCGCACTATCTCAGAAGGTCTTAAACCCTTGATAGTACGCGGTTTATTTAGTGTTCCGTATGTCTTACAGCAGACAACCGTTAGCCTTACTTGTCTTCACCTTTCTCTAATACTGTGCGACGTGTACGTTGATAAAGTTGATTCATATAATCATTGTTCAATAATAAGTAACAGATAATGTCCATCAAAAATGTAGTCGCAGTTTGTGTATTAATAAAGCGTGCATCATTGACGTTCGACTTCGCAGAAGTAATCAAAACTAAGTCTGCATGTTTCGTAATCAGACTGCCTTTATAATTTGTGACCACAGCCACAAAGGCACCTTGTTCATGTGCAATCTTAGCCGCATCTGCCAATTCTTGAGTTTCACCGCTATTAGAAATACCGACAAACATATCTTGTGAAGATAACAATGAAGCTGAAATTTTCATTTGATGCGCATCCGTTGAGACATTACCTCGAATACCCATACGCATCGTACGGTAATAAAACTCACTCGCAGTTAAGCCAGAACTTCCTAGTCCTGCATAACTGACTTGTCTGCTGGTCTTTAAGTAATGCGCAAACCGTTTAATCTTCTCTTCTGAGATAAACTCTCCCGTTTGTTGAATAATATTTTGATGATAACGGTGTATCAATTGAACTAAAGGTGCATTCTCCACAACTTTCTCTGATTTTTCATGTTGTAAATTGAATTTCATATCTTGGAAATTATGATATTCCAACTTATTACTAAATCTAGTAATAGTAGCCGGAGAGGTGCCTATCGCATGTGCTAAAGAATTAATCGTTGAGAAACGATCATCTAATTCATTGGTACGGATAAACTCAATAATCTTCTTATCCATTTTAGTCAGTAAATGGCGGCTACGTTGAACACGATTTTCAAACTTCATGCCTCTTCACTCCCCTTAAGGTATTACATTTACTCTATTATATATGAAAATATTTTTCAAATGATAGTAAAGAATTGAATATAAATTTCATTGTGTTATGATATGAGTAACTTAACCGACAACCTTTGAACTACTATATTTACAAATTAACAATATTTTGGAGTGTGTGCTTATGTTACCACAAGGTTTAATCGTTTCTTGTCAGGCTTTGCCTGATGAACCGTTACATTCATCATTTATTATGTCGAAAATGGCACTAGCTGCGTACCAAGCCGGTGCAGTCGGTATTCGCGCAAACAGTAAAGAAGATATCATCGCAATTAAAGAAGAAGTACCGTTACCTGTTATCGGTATCGTTAAAAGAGATTATCCAGGTTCAAAAGTATATATTACTGCGACTTCAAAAGAAGTCGATGAACTGATTGAAAGTAAATGTGAGGTCATCGCGCTAGATGCGACAAAACAAGAACGTCCGAAAGAAACGTTAGAAGAACTTGTTGCTTATATTCGTGAAAAAGCACCAAACGTTGAAATCATGGCTGATATTTCCACAATTGAAGAAGCAAAACATGCAGATGAGCTTGGCTTTGATTACGTAGGTACAACATTACGCGGATATACAGACTATACTCAAGGTCATATCCTATATGAAAACAACTTCGCATTCTTAAGAGAAGTCTTAGATCAAGTAAATGCGAAAGTCATCGCTGAAGGTAATGTGATTACACCAGAAATGTATAAAGAAGTCAGTGATTTAGGTGTACACTGTACGGTTGTCGGCGGTGCGATTACACGTCCGAAACAAATTACAGAACGTTTTATTAACGCCGTAAAAGAATAGTCATACTACTTGGAGGATTAGAAATGCAACTCTACAACTTAAGAAATAAACAACTTGCCAGTCAATATGTCGCAATCGAATTCTTGAAACAAATTAAAGCACGCCCTGACGCTGTCTTAGGACTAGCTACAGGCTCGACGATGACAGATTTATATACTCAGCTCTCAGATTTATTAAATGCGAATCACGTCGATGTCAGTGGTGTCAGAACGTTCAACTTAGATGAATACGTTGGTGCAGGTCCAAAAGATCTGCATAGCTATTATGCGTACATGCATCAACGTTTCTTTAACCAAAATGAACAATGGAATGAAGATAATATCTATATTCCGAGCGGTGTAGCTGAAGACTTAGATCAAGAAGCAAAACATTACGAAGATGCGCTTAAAGCTGTCGGTCAACCTGACATCCAAATTTTAGGTATCGGTGAAAATGGTCATATCGGTTTCAACGAACCCGGTACGCCTTTCGATAGCCAAACAAGAGTCGTAGACCTTACACCTTCTACGATGCATGCGAACAGTGTCCATTTCAAACACTCAGAAGATGTACCGAAACAAGCACTGTCTATGGGTCTTTCTTCTATCATGCGCGCAAAACGTATTATCTTACTCGCATTCGGAGATAAGAAAATCGATGCGATACAACGACTCGTTAACGGTGAAACTACAGAAGATTTACCTGCGTCTATCCTTCACAACCACGATAATGTAGAAATCATTGTAGATGACGTCATTTATCAAGCGATTAAATAATGACTTACTATATTAAAATGCCTTTGAAGACAAAATGAATGTCCTCAAAGGCATTTTATAGTTAGAACCACTTTTTCTTCTTAAAGATTAACAACAATACCACTACGATAATGATAGAAAATGCGATGAAAATAAAGTAGTTGTACTGACCATGCAGCTCTGGCATGTTTGTGAAATTCATGCCATACCAACCCGCTAAGAAAGATAACGGGAAGAAGATGGATGAAATAATTGTCAGCACATTAATCACTGAATTAATACGACTTGAATGATAAGACTGATTATTGTCTTTAATATCATCCGTCAATGCTTCACAAGATTCTAATGTTGCATTTTGATGTTTCAAATGGTTATAAATTTGATGATACAAACGTGCTTTATCTTGACCGCTGTCATAAATATCTAATGTCTGAATCGCATTGACCATTTGTTCCATCGGCAGTAATATCCGCTTCAACTTAATAATCTCAGACCGTATCTCATACACTTGCTTCATAAATGCACGTCGTTGTTTACGATTCTCTTCTTCGTATTGAAAAGAAAACACCTGATCTTCAATCGCATTGACATAAGAGAAATAAGACTCTACAATCCCGTTCAATAACTTCAATGCGATTAATCCAGCATCTCGTTTTACTTTATTTGTCTTAACAGCATCAAACAACTGTGTCACCGTTTGAAGTTCAGCATCATGAACCGTAATCACATGATTACCATCTATCGTAATCCCTAATGGTTCCGCTTCAAAGTCCTTTCCATCTATCGCATGCATCAATAAATGTTCAACATCATTTTGAGCATCATGGTAGAGGTTCGGCCGTCTTAATGTATATATAGAAGCTGTAATCTCTTGAATATTCAATTCAAATGTTGTTGCGAGAAAATGCGTTTCTTCTTTCGTCGGCTGGATACAATCATACCAAGTAAACACACTTTCTTTTGGCACTTCTTCAACTTTATCTGTCGCAATAACTTCATGATCTGGTGTCACATATATACAACGTATCGCCATAGTGTACGCTCCTTTCTCTTTCTTATTTTGTATTTTAATTACCCTAATGAAAGAAAAGTTTCATATACCTACAAAAACACTATCTTCCCTGATGATTCAAAAGAAGATAGTGTCTGCCTACATTCATTTTATACATTTCTGCGTTTTTGATTTGCTATAAATAACACCAATGGTAAGACAACATAACCAATTACCATCGCAGTAATCGCGAAGTAATTCGGCTCAATATGATGTGGTGTCACAATAGAGAATTGACTTTTCCAATCAAACTTAACAAGTAACACTACGGTTAAAATTAGTGCGATAATTGGTAAAATCACATCTGTAAATTTATTTTTATAGACATTCGGTAATACTTCCCCTCGTGAACGATTATAATAAAACATCATCACACCGATAGGGACTACAATGAATTGAATAAAGCGTGAAATTGAACTTAATACAATGATACTCACCATATTATATTGAAAGGCCATCGGAATAATTAATGCGACTAAGAACGTCGTAATGAACGCATTGAACGGAAAATCATATTTCGTTCTTTGTTTAAACCATGCGGGTACTTGGTTTTCATTCGCAATTGCTTCTAAAATTCTCGGTGTTGAGAATGATCCTGCGATACTAATACCTACCATAGAGATTAAAGCACCATACAAAATAATATTCGAAATAATAGGTGATTCAAACACAGTAACTAAAGATACGACATGTTTGCTGGTTAATACTGCGGTCGGATTAATCATCATAATAACCGCAATAATACTAATATAAATCACCGCGATAATTAAAATGGCCAATGGAATCGCACGTGGCAAATTCTTTTCTGGTGCTTTCATATCCTCCGCACCACTTGCGACACTCTCAAAGCCCACAAAGGCATAAAATGCTGCAATAACTGCCATCACAAAAGTTGATGTATTTAATTGAGAAACATCGACTAATTGATTAATGTCATTAAAGTGAGAATGACCAGTCATCATAACGACGATAAAACCAACAATAATCGTTGTGATTAAGGCAGCGAGCTTACCAATTGTAGCTAAGTTATTGAAAAAGGCAAATACTTTATTACCTGTCACATTCACCAGTAATAACACCACCATTAAAATCAATAACCCGATAGTCACTGATACAAAATCTTGGGTGTTACCACCGAAAATTGCGAGTGTGGTTTTCACTACTGCGGTCGCAATGACCCCCCAAGCAATACTTGCCGCAACAAAGCGTGTAATTCCTACATAGAAACCTACATTTTCACCAAATGCTGCTGTGGCATAAGCATAAGATGCCCCGCTTTTATTCACATATTTCGCTGCGGTTGCGAAAGTAATCGCTAATACTGCCGCAAAGATTGCAGCGGCGGCATAAACTACTAAAGTATACTTACCTGCTTTTTGAATAACCGCTCCAGGTGATAAGAAAATACCTGAACCGATAATAGAGTTAATCGCTAAAAGGACAATAGACCAAAATCCTAGTTTTTTCATGCTGTCATCTTCTTTCAATTTGATCCACAAAATCTTTAAATAGAGCATCCATACTGTTTTCATGCCACAACATTTCAGGGTGCCACTGAATACCGACCATATATGGATATGATTCTGATTCAAAGGCTTCAATCACCCCATCATTAGATTGTGCCATGACTCTGAAGCCTTCTGCGAGTTGATTAACGACTTGGTGATGGAAAGAGTTCACATAGAATCGACCTTCAGGAAATAACGCACTTAGACGTGTGTTCGGAAAGACTCTGATTTCATGTGTCTTCTCAGTCGGGTTTGTTGGTTGCCAATGTCTGAGTGATTGTATTTGACGATATGACGTATCTTGGAATAAAGAACCACCGTGGAAAACATTTAAGACTTGTGCACCACGACAAATCCCTAGAATTGGTATAAAGCGTTCTTTCGCTTTCTCTATCAATTTAAAATCAAACACATCTCTCGCAAGTAATGTTTCACCTAATTTGACTTGCGGGTCTTCATTGTATAGTTGTGGACTGACATCTTGTCCTCCACTTAAAAGTAAAGCATCTACTTGTCTGATTTGTGCTTCTATAATGTCATCGTTATCTGTTATAGGAATAACCATCGGCACAGCGCCTTGTTTCACAATCGAGCGGATATAATCCTGATTGACATAACAACGCTTATAGCCTGGAAACATTCCTGCTTGATCCGTTAATATATTTGCGGAAATACCTATCGTTTTCATGATGTCTGCCTCCTGTTGTTGAATAATTTTAATTATAGTGAGACCGTCGGAATTGTCAATGTGAATTCATAATTTTCAGATATCATCCCAATAAAAAAGACAACCTCCAATTGGAAGTTGCCTTTTAGAATCTATAAATTAAATGATTTTTTGTAACTTTATTAATGCGTTTCTGATTTCTACAAGCTCTTCATATGAGAAAGTATCTGCGCATTTTTTACTAAAATCATGAATATAATCATTAATACTCTCTTTATATTCTAGTCCTTTTTCACCTAGACCAATGATGGATGAACGTTTATCATGGTCATCTTTATACAGATAGATATAATCTTTTTGTTTCAACTTTTGAAGTTGTTGGCTGATGGCACTTTTAGAGACATCTAAACGTTGTGCTAATTCACTTGGTTTCATATCTTGGTTTTCTACTAAGATGGTCATAATCACATGTTGCTGATTGTTTAATTTAAAATGTGAATACTCTCGTTCTTGCTGCATGTATTCTATCGCAATCTCTTCGTTAATTTTGGTGATTTCCTGAGCGACATGTTCAATTTGCGTTAGGTTTGATTGTGTCATGTTTACGACTTCCTTTTTTCACTGTTTTTAATTCAATAACTGTTGTTTGATCTGCTTGTGTTTCATTATAAGGGGCTTCTGTTGCGTTCTCAACGTTCACTTCAGTTGCTTCTGTGACTACAGTTTCTTTTTTCTTGAACCAGTTTTTCGGGTTTAATTTGCTTTTGTATTTTTTAACGACTTGTTTACCAAGCAATACGATTGATACTAAAATATTAACTTCTCCAAATACTAAGACACTGCCGATAATAATTCCTTTAAGTTTTAACGCAATCGGTAAGAATCCGATAAGTGCTGCAACACCGTACATCGCTGCTCCAATAATTAAAAGTGTAATTCCTATTTTAAATTTTTTCGATTTATTTTTAAGCATAATAACCGCCTACCTTTTCCTTGTTTTATTTAATTAGTTTAGTTAACTTAACTAAATTATAAGTGGTGTTTTAAAATTTGTAAACCCCTAAGCTCAACTTTTTTTAAATTTTTTGATTTGCTTCATATCAATACGCTTTAAAGCCTTGTCACTAAAGAATTTCTTTTAAAAATAAATATAAAAAAATCCTCTTTCATTAATGAGATACTCACATGAAAGAGGATGAAAAAGACTAATTTCATTTGTATTAAGTTAAAAGTTTACTTTGAGCCGCTTCGCCAAATTAATAATCAGCACGATAAACAACACTGTCAAAATAATACTGCCTTCGATACCCATCGTACCGCCAGTCAGTATGTTATCCGTATGATATTTCGTTTTAAACAAACTGAAATTCAGTTCATTTCCACTGACATTAATCCCATAAATACAACCTTGTACGAAGTTCCATATAATATGGAACCCAGCAACTGTCCAAATCGTACCGTCGATTCTGTAGATTAAAGACAAGACAATACCGACTAAGAATATATTCGTCACACCGACAATGGAAATATTAGGGTTCATCCCATGGAGTAAGGTGAAGACCACTGCTGAACACACAATCGCAAAACGATCACCATATCGCTGTGTTAAACGTGTTTGGAGATATCCACGCATCAAAAGTTCTTCTGCGCTTGCTTGAATACAAAATCCAATAAATGCTAAACCGATACCTAATAACACCGTTTGATTCAGCGTATTACCGACAATTGAAATATTTCCAAATAACACTAAAATTAAAATCACTACAGAGAAGACGATAAAGCCGAATAAGCCTCCGATACCTAGCTTTCTAAAAGCATATGTACGGTAAATACCGACTGAACTTAACGGAAGGTGCTCTCTGTTATGTACATACCAAAAGAGAATTAATATTGAAAATATAAATGGGACAGGAAGTAGAATGACTTCTTGAAGGGGATGATTTCTGACCATTAAATAAAAAGGTCCCGTAAATAACCCGCCACCTAGCATCATCAAGATGGATAAGAGTGAAAACTTAAGCCAACTTCCCTTATAATGTTGTGTAAATTGATTTTCCATAAGTTGTTCTCCATTATATAATTAGTATAGTTTATCTATTTAATTTTCTCACAATCGGATATCTACCGCAAATATTATTTTTTAACTTCATTAATCAAAGGACGTGACATCTATGACGCTATTTAACATCATCTTAGTACTTATCATGTTTTTAGCTATTGACTATTTGGCTAATCTCGGTAAAAAGAAAAACGCATTCCTACAAACAGCACTCTTAAGTACACTCTTAATCTTTACCGCTTTTATTGCTTTACTGCTAGGTGTATCTATTATCTTATTAATAAGTGCTGTCATTGACTTGGGTAATGATTTATTCATAACGGGACTCTTAATGATTTTAACAAGTGGAATTATTGAATTTTTCTTACTTCGTTATTTCATCAAACGTTGGTTCAATGATGTATGGACCTTAACTGTCGTTGAATATTTCATCCAATGGTTATTAGTCTATCTCACCCTCTATCAAGTAATGACACAGTCATTATCTAGAATTAAATTAGAAGTCGACATCCATACGCTGTTTCATATCTTGAATATCGAAGCTTTGAATTTAACGTTACTGCCTGTGCTTTTAATCAGTTGGATCTCCCTCATCATGCATAAGATTAATCTCAGACAATGAAAAAAACCTATCCTCGCATATATGGATAGGTTTTTGAAGTTCGTTTAATATTCAATGTCTTTTGCGAATGGGATAGAGATTTGCGCCCCTGCTTTTTGAACTGTATAAGATGCTGCTTTATTCGCAAAATCAATCGCAGTTTCTAAATTCATTTGTTTCACGTCAAACGCACTGACAAATGCGCCGATAAAAGTATCTCCGGCTGCTGTTGTATCCACAACATCAACTTTATATGCTTTGACTAAGCCAGAGTTGCCTTTGACTGCGTAATATGTTCCTTGTGCACCGATAGTAATTAATACTACTTTAATTCCTAAGCTTAAGAAATAGTCTGCGTTTTGAGCCATTGATTTTTCATCCGTCACTGGAATACCAGATAAGATTTCCGCTTCAAACTCATTCGGAATAATCACATCTATAAGCCCTAATAATTCTTCAGGTAATTTGCTCGCTGGCGCTGGATTTAAAATCGTTGTAATACCATGCTTACGCGCAATTTCAAACGCACGGATAATCGCCGGTATAGGAACTTCTAATTGTGCCACTACATAATCCGCTTCTTTAATCACTGCTTCAGCTTGTGCCACATCTTCAGGTGTAATATCCATGTTCGCACCGCCATAGACGTAGATGGTATTACTGCCGTCTTTATCTACTGTAATAAATGCTTGGCCCGTATCTGCTGTTTCTGATTCTGTAATATACTCGGTATTCATTCCTGCTTCTTTGAAACCTTCAAACATAAAGTCAGCTAAACCATCTTTACCGACTTTTGAAATAAACGTGGTATCTGCGTTCATACGTGCTGTCGCAATCGCTTGATTCGCACCTTTACCCCCGCCGTATTTCTTTTGTCCTTCTTTGACATGCAAGGTTTCACCAGGTTTCGCATAACGCTCAACAGTTAAGAACTGATCCACATTCGTTGAACCTAAAATTACTACTTTATTCGTCATACTGTATCTCTCCTCGCTTAAAATGTCACATTAGATTCTAAAATAATATTTGAAAATGGTGTGATTTCACCTGTACGTACATTGCCTTTATTTAATGGATGACTTAAGTAGGCTTTCATTTCTGTATGTGGAATAAATTCAATCTCTACATCATCCTCTAACAGTGCTTTAATTTGTTTTAGCTGCGCTGGGTTATGTGTTTTAATTTCTTCAGCTAAATAGATTTTTTGAATTTTCATTTCTGTTAAGACTGTTTCTAGTACATCGATAAAGCGCGGCAACTCTTTTGTGACCGCTAAATCAATTCTACGTGCATCATTTGGAATCGGCATACCCGCATCATTAATGGTTAATAAATCAAAGTGGCCGATTGTCGCAATGGCTTGTGAAACATGACTATTTAATACAGGGGTTTTCTTCATTTCTATTCCCTCCAAAATTATTTAATAAAGACTGTGACTGTTGCGGCAGCTAAAATTAACACTAAACCAACCATCGTAATCAACATTTCTTTCTTCGTCTTACGTTGATTTAAGAAATAAATACCTGTTAACGTCGCAAGAACCACTGACGTTTGAGATAAAATAAAGCCTGTCGCAAGACCGTTCATATCTGGTTGTGCTGAAATTAAGTAAGTTAACGCCGCAAATGCGAAGAAGAAACCTGAAATGATTTGAAGCCATGTAATCTTATTCTTAAATGGATTGTCTTTCTTCATCATTGTTAAACCATAGATTACTGCGACGAGAACCATACCCATAGCTTGAGGTAAGAAGGCTGCTTTTCCTCCGATATCTGTCGCTTGTGGTGCAGCTGAATATAGCCAATATCCAATTTCACCAATCAGCAAGATAACCACTGCTTTCTTTAAGTTACCGCTGCTTTGTTCCTCAGGATGTTCACTCCATACTGTCATACGTGCACCGATTAAAATCACAATTAACGCCACAAAACCGATGATTTTATTGCTTAGTCCTGGCCAGTTACCTAAGGCAAAGACACCCCATAATGAAGCACCAAGCAATTGGAAAGCTGTTGTGACTGGCATTGCTCTTGAAGAACCGATGAGTTCAAAGGCTTTGAATGTTAAAATTTGGCCGAAACACCAACCTGCCCCAGAAAGCAACGCAAACATTAAGTTCATACCTGTCGGGAAGTGTTGGGCTGTCAATCCCGCAAAGACTAACGCAAAGATTAATGTCCCTACCGTCGTTCCGATAATTTGATGGACTGGTTTACCTCCGAACTTTGACGCAATCGTCGGGAATAAACCCCAACCAAGCAATGGACCTAAACCAATAAGTAAAGCGACTAGATTCATGAATAACACCTCTATTTTTTTCTAAGTGGATTTAGTAAAACGTTTTACTTTACTCACATACTAGCACTTTTCATTTATTTTGTATACGTTTTCATATAGATTTAAGATTTTCGACACAATAAAAAACGAGTACACTTATCAAGGAATAAGCGCCCCGTCTTTGATGAATGATTATTGATTTAATTGTTGTGTTGTTTCTCTGACCACGAGTTCATTCGGCAATTCAATACGTTCTACCCCTTGGTCAGTCTCCGTAATTTTCTTCACGATTAATCTCAATGCTGTTTCACCAATTAACGCAATGGGTTGGGCTACTGTCGTTAATGCCGGTGTCATATATTGTGAGAAACTGATGTTGTCATAACCTACGACTGAAATTTCTTCAGGCACAGCTTTACCACGTTCTTTTAGACCTCGTATGATTCCGATTGCCATTTCATCGTTAATCGCAAAAACCGCAGTCACTTGACTATCGATGATTTGATCAACGATTTGTTTACCGCCTGAAGGTGACAGTTCTGTTTCTATCTTCAACGGTTTTTGAACATCATGGGATTCGCAGTAATCTTCAAAACCTTTCACACGTGCCTGCATATTCGACATCATTTCATACGGTTGTACAACGGCAATATGTTGATGATTTAAATCAATAAGATGTGCTGCCGCTAAAGCACCGCCTGTCTGTTCATCTGTTCGGATGATATCGGTATACCCATTATCTTCACTTTGGTCTAACACGACATAAGGAACATTGTGTCTCTCTAAATAATTATTCATACTTTCAGGTTGATCGATTAATCGCGCAATGACTAAACCGTCCATGCCTCTTTCAACTAGATGCTTGATGTTATGTTCTAGATGGTCACCTGAAGTACTTAAGAAGAATAAATCCACATAGTCCGGCTTATGTTGTTCCATACTCTGCATAATCGCTGAGAAGAAAGGGTTCGTTAAACTGGGGACTAAAACCCCGATTAATTTAATCGTATGTCCTCTTAATTGTTGGGCATTTTTATTTGGAATATAACCTAATTTATCTTTAGCTGTTAACACTTTATCAATTGTCGCTTGCGAAAAGCGTTCTTGTTTATGATTTAAAATGTGCGAAACCGTTGTTAAGGATACACCTGCTTCTTTTGCGACATCTTTAATTGAAACTTTCTTCATGAGTGCTTAATCCCCTTACGTTGACAGACTCGCTTACGCAAATGTGCCACCTTTTTATCTCTTTCATCATATCATCTCTGATTTCGTTTGTAGAGTTCAATTCAATACAAACAGCCTATATTGCGACATACAATACAGGCTGTTGTTTAAAATACTATGATTTTATATGACTCGCATTTTGAGCGTCTTGTTTTTTAAGTTCCTCGCAAATACTGTGATAGATACGTGCACAGTTCTGATGATCGATATGGTCGAAAATCAAGCTACGGTCATAGTGTTGCGGTTCATTGTGTTTTACTTTGTCGGTAATTTTACTGATTAATTCATTTTCTGAATACGTAATATCACCGATAAATGTTTCATTAATCGGTCTTAGAATGCCTTTTCTAAAGAACTTGTTCACATCAAAGTGATAGAAAATCACAGGTTTATCCATATAGTTAAAGTCCGTGCTGACTGTACTGAAGTCTGTAATCAGTAAATCATGTTCAATCAATAAGTCTTGAACAGTTTTCGTCCCAAGCTCTATAAAGTTCACATGTTTCAATTCATGTTCACTTAAGTAATCTTGGAAGAATTGTTGTGCTCTATAGTGCGGATAGAAGTTGATTTCTACACCATATTGTTCACTTAAAGCTTTTAATTCAGGATTGTTCAAGAAACTGATATAACGTCTTAAGTATTCACTTTTTTCAAAGGCTTCATTACTGTTCAACCAATCACGCCATGTCGGCATAATTAAGACTTTCTTCATTTGTGGTTTAGGTTCTAGCGGCAATCTATCATAACGTGCTAAGCCAGTCACTGCGATTTCTTCAGGTTCATATCCCATTTCATCAACTACGATATCGTATTTCTCATGATGACTAGAGACGTTGAATAAATCGAATGGGTCATCATAGAACTTCTTATGATATTCGACATTCTTTCTGCCGAGTACTCCGTGTTGTAAGAAAATTTTAATCGTTTCATCATAACCGAAGAATTGTGGTGCTGCTTTATATGGCATAATATTTTCAATATCATGTGTACTCATGACCACTTTCGCTTGTGGGGCGATACGTAAATGTTCATCTGAACCAAAGACTAAGACATTCTCCATATCTTTGATTTTTTCATAGTCTTTAGATTCGCCATCAATGACGTAATAAACATCCGCATCGGCATGTTCATAAAGCCACTCAAAGAGCTGAATGCCGCTTTCTTGTGCTGTATCCGTACGTTCTCCGACCATCCAGATATTCGGATTTTTATGATTGTGGTCATTTAAAATTTGAAGTTGACGTTCTGTCATTGTAAACGTTTCAAATTTGATGTTTTTAAATGGCGTCAATGTCAACATAAAGAACGTCGTGAGACCATTCTCTTCAACTGTTTTTAACGTATGGATGCCGTCTTTCTTATAGACCCCTTGACGGTATTTGATTTTTTCTTTTCTGATTAATGTATCTTCATCATAAATTGTGATGAAGACATCGATAATCGATTTATTTTCTGTCAATAACGTATTCAATTGGCCATAATCAATTGAGATATCATAAACGCCTCTCGCAATCGGTAAATGATATTGATTGCCTGAGATACGTTCTTCAAAGGTTAAATAATATCTGCAATGTTGATATAGCGGATGTGGCTGGAAGTACATATTCAAACTCTCTTCTGCCACTTGATTAATCCCTAATTTAAATTTAGGTTTACGGTGTGTAATGGTTAAACCGTATCGATTGCGGATTTGAAGCTGGTAAATTTCATGATCGATTTGATGTAAGGCATCAAACGGTCTTGTTTTACCTTGTAGTAAATAACAATGACCATTAATCTCAATAAATAATTTCTTCTTAATCGTTGTTTCTAAATGATCTAAAGCTAATTTAACTGTGACTTTATTACCCATCATCACTTGTGTCGGTAAGTAAACTGCGTTTTCGTAATCGACATCAATTAAACCTACTCGGATTTTATCCGTCTCATCAAAGCTGCCTTTGATGAAGAATGAAAGGTTGATATCTTCTGTGTTCATTAACTGAGTCATATAAACTTGGTCTACTGCGTAATACATACGATCAATCGAGAGTTGTTCATCCGTCCAGTCACATTCCATAAAGTAATGATGCACGATTTCTGGAGATTCAATTTTAGCTGGATACATCGTCGTCCCTTGTATCACATGTACTTTATAATTTTCTTTTTTCAAACGATCTTGGATATACGTGTAGTTAATCTTGTTATCTCTAAGATCTAGTACTTTCATATTTTGATCGTTAATTAAAAACACACTGTCTATGGGTGTTGAACTCGAAACTTCAATTGTGTCAGGACCTGCGCTTGTTAACGCGATAGGTAAAGCTTCGTTCACAAACTTGAAGCCTGTTTTAACTGGTTTAATCGTAATAGATTGATTAACAATCAGTTCGAAAATACCGTGATCCATATAGTATGTACGTCTTAATTCCGGTGCACGTGTCAGCCATAGGGCTTTTTGACCGTAATAGAATTTTATCGTTTGTGCAGGTTCAGCATGTGTAATAAAGTCGCTTTTAATTGCGACGGTTAATTCATTTTTTTGATGTGATAAGATGTCGAACGTAATTTCTTGTTCGTCTAAAGTAATCGAAAAGTTGCGTGTATTAAAATAGATGAAATTTTCGTGACTGCATTTAAAGATAATGGTCCCTGGTTCTTTAATAATGTCACGAATCATAAATTGTCTAGTTAATTTATATCTGATTTTTTCAAGCACTATTTAGATGACTCCCTTCAACTAATTTTCTTCATCATTCATCCCTTGCGTCTCTTTTACATCTTCAGGTGTTTCAATATCCACTTCTGAAAATGCTTGATGGCGTTGTTTTAAGAGACGTTTCCAAAACCATCCTAGTATCACTACAGGAAACAACCACAGGATGTTCTTCCTCATATCCCTCACCTCTATTTCTCATAAATTATAACATGGTACATTAAAAATATAACAAAATTTTTCGCATTATCTTTTTTAATGTGAAAAAAGATAATTAAAAACAACTAAAAAAGTTACTTTAAACCATTTCGGTATTAAAAAACACAGACTACAACTTTAACTTTTCATAAATTTTATTTCTGAGATAGATAAATGAACACTCAGTTCGTTTTGATTGCCTAAATCTTTTAATCTTTTTAGACTAGTACTGAGGTTAAAGAGAGGAGGCATCACCATGAATCATTGGGATGAAAAATTTGATTCCGACACATATATTTATGGTAAAGAAGCGAATCAATATGTTAAAAGCGTCTTTTTAGAAAAAGTAGATACACCAAAGAAAGTATTGATGTTAGCTGAAGGTGAAGGACGTAACGCAGTTTATCTTGCGACATTAGGCTATGATGTCACAACGTATGATTTATCTAAAGTCGGCATTGAGAAAGAATTAAAACTTGCGGAAGAAGCAGGTGTTACAGTCGATGCGAACTATGGTGATATCACTGCGTCTGATTTAACTGCAGAAAATGCCTATGATTATAGCGTGAATATCTTCGGACATGTTCCTCCAGAAGGTAAACGCGGGATGTTCAATAACTTAATCAAACCTTTAAAATCAGAAGGTCATAGTTACTTTGAACTTTATTCAACAGAACAACTCGAAAATAAAACAGGTGGCCCACCAAACAAAGCCATGCTTTATGAAGTAGATGAAATCAAAGGTTATCTTGAAGACCTTCCTGTTAAAATCCATAGTCTAGAAAAAAGAGATATTGAACGTAAAGAAGGCACTGCACACACAGGACATGCGAGCGTCATTCAAGGACATATTGAAAAGCTATAATAAATAAATGAAAAGCTGAGACATGTATTAAAGCATACTTTGTCTCAGCTTTTATTTGTCTTTTGAAATATTAATGATGTTTTGCGTGAAGCGAATGCGATTGTGATGAGCTCACACTTGTATTAGCAACCTTTTCAGCAACTATCGCTACTTTCTTTCATTTTCTAACACTTCGATTGACTGCTTATCTCTTAATACTTCATCAACATCGCTAGAAGGATATTCAAGACCTATTGGTAGCCCTGTTGGTAGTTTTTCAACTACTGATTTCCAATCAATAATACCTTTATCTAAGGATGTAACGATAAACTTACCGTCTTGTTCTGCTAGGTTTTTCAAGTGAATATAGGTAACATATGAACCTAATGTGTCAGCCGCATCAACTTCACTTTCTTGAACATATCGGAAATTACCCAAATCAAATGTATAACCTATATTTAATTTAGCTTTTTTAGCATCTTGTAAGAATTGATTAATTTTATTAATCGTTCCTGACTGTTGTGTTTGATCATTTTCAACCGTAAAGTTAAATGGTTGATCATTAATAAAATTCAGTTGTTTTAATTGACTAAAATGTCGATAATTTCCAATCGACATCTTGACGTTAGCCACATTAAGACGTTTAGCTTCTTCAAAATATTCGAAAATTTTAGGGTTTAATTCACCGTCATCTAAAAATATATAATCAGGCACGCTATAAAATAGCGTAATGTTTTTACTCTCCG
The DNA here is from genome assembly GCF_001809385.1 of Staphylococcus sp. HMSC055C03. Lineage (NCBI taxonomy): Bacteria > Bacillati > Bacillota > Bacilli > Caryophanales > Staphylococcaceae > Staphylococcus > Staphylococcus sp. HMSC055C03. The sequence goes on along the minus strand of NZ_KV797515.1, from coordinate 81,978 downwards.
CTGCTTTGCGCATCTCAGGAATTTCTTTGTCGATGTCCACGAAGTACTCTCTTCTAGGTTCAATGTTATTGAAACCTAAAGATAAAATATCATCAAAAAGTTCAACTTGCTTCAAACCACTGTTAATTTTTGCTTGAAATACTAAGGTATTAAATACTAAGTTGTTGTTCATTGTTGTTCAGTCCTTTACATAAATTAGTAAACCCATTTATCATTCTCATCCATATCATAAACTGGTTTACTCAAAATGTCGACGCTTTCATTTTTTATATTCAATGATTAAGACAAAAAAACAGACCTCTCTAAAGAAGAAGTCTGCTTGTTATCATAAGTCGTGTGTATAGAATGTGTTAGTTATTTAATACGTCCGCATATTCTGGTGTTTTATCAAAGACACTTTTCGCAAATGGACATAATGGAACGATTTTCATATTATTTTCTCTTGCATAATTGACTGCTGCTTCTACCATCGCATAGCCTACACGTTGGCCGCGTAATGCTTCTGATACTTCTGTATGATCAATAATAAATAGGTCTGGACCTGTTGGGACATATGTCATCTGTGCTTGATAGTTATTTTCGTCTTGGCCTACATAAAATTTATTGTGTCCGTGTTTTACTTCTGTCATTGAGATCACTTCCCTCTTTTTATTAATTTGATATTACCTTGTGCACCTCTTAAAAGCAAGAATATTAACTTATCTTACAATACTGATTACGATTCTCGATAGTATAACGGGTTATATTAATTTTAAACAACTTATTTGTGTGCTATATTGAACTTAAGTATTTGGCATAATATGAGGAGTGATAAAATGAGAAAGACTTATACTAGTGAAACAATTGATGTCTCTTTTGAACCTGCGCGTTGTATTCATGCAGCTGAATGTGTGAAAGGATTACCACAAGTTTTTGATACAAAGAAACGCCCTTGGATTGACCCTGCGAATGCGACAGCTGATCAAATCGCAGAAGTCGTAGAACGTTGTCCAAGCGGTGCGTTGGAATATCATCGTAAAGACGGTAAACCAAATGAACACCACGAACACACAGAAATCTCAATCGGCAAAGATAACCAAATTATTATTAAAGGTGAATTTACGTTAAACCATAATGGTGAAGTCATTGAATTAAACCGTGCGATTTTAAAAGGCGGTCCGAATGTTTCGGATAATCCGTTCTATACTTTAGGTTAATCATCATATTAACTACACTTCTCGACTTGTTTATAAAAGAGTTAGAAGTGTAGTTTTATTAAGTTTATGCTTTATTAATAAATCTTATTTAAATCTTGTTGAATACAGTATTCTCTTATAGTAACGTAAGAGTATATTATCTTATAAAAGGATGGCCATACATTGTGAAAAGAGTTATAAGCATCATTGTGTCAGTTATGTTCTTAATGAATATACTGATTGCACCTACCGCTCACGCTGAACGGACGCCAATAGACGTTGCGAAAGAAAACCATCAAACGATTCAAAAACAGTTTGATCCTAAAAGTGCCTATGTGACTACCGAACAGGGACAAATTTTGTATGATTATCACGGCACACGTAACATCGACCCTGCTTCTACCGCAAAGTTGATGACCATATACTTAATATTAGAAGACATCAAACAAGGTGACGCTCACCTGTCAGATAAAGTTAAAATCACACCAACTTATGAACAAATGTCTCAACTCCCGAATTTGACGACATTTCCTTTAAAAAATAAACAAACCTATACTGTAGACCAATTGTTGAAACAAGCCATGTTAGAGTCTAGTAACGCTGCGACATTAGTACTTGCACACCATGTGGATGGTGATATTTCTAAATTCACAGACCGCATGAACCACAAAGCGAAACAATTAGGGATGCATCATACACATTTTACTAATCCAAGTGGTGCGAATAACCAATTGATTCATCAATTTATCCCAAAGGCTTATAAAAGTGAAACAACTTCTCAAAGTACAGCACAAGACATGGCAATACTTTCTCAAGCAATCTTGAAACAGTATCCTGAGGTACTCAATTACTCAAAGTTAGAAACCGACAAACAGTATGGTAAAACACTAAAAAATACAAACTTATCGTTACCGCATGGTCCAGATGCATTAAAAATTGTAAATGCTGACGGTCTAAAAACAGGTACGAGTGAAAATGGCTACAATTTAGTATTAACAGCCAAACAAAAAGAACTACGTATCAACACAGTTGTTATGAATGTACAACCTTATCCTAATGAAGCTGCGAAACATGCACGCCAAAAGCTTGCGAATGCTTTAACGGAAGAAGCTTTCAAAAACTATGAATACCGTAAAGTTATCTCTAAAGGTGAACATGAAATTGATGGTAAGACGTATGAAGTAAAAAAAGATTTATATGATCTGGTGCCTAAAGATAAGGCTAAATATGACTTGAAAATTATTGAAGATGAACAATTAAAAGTAGACTATCCTAGAAAATTCCTTAAAGGTTATCATGCACCTTCTGTTGAAGTTGAGCCAGTAACGCACTGGGGTACTTTGATTTTAGGTGCGCTTGTCATGATTGGCGGTGTCATATTACTGACTGCAATCATCTATATTATTGTGAAACGACGTAGATAATCATTCTATATATAAAAATGAGCGGAATCTCACAGGTTCCGCTCATTTTTTCGAATCTATTTTGTTTTACGTGTAACATCTAGTTCTGTTTCATATTTAGGTAATGCTTTCTTGAACAAGTATTCACCATGACGTACAGACGCCAGGCAGTCTGAGCGACGTCTTTGTGCTTCAAATACTGTTGGCGCATCTACTACGATAAAGTTAGCAGGTTTGCCTTCATCTAAACCGTATTCATCTTCAATGCGCATTAATTGTGCACCGTTGTAAGTGATTAAATCAAAGTTGCGTGGGAAGTCTTGTTCACGCATTAATTGTGTCGCATGCAGACCATTATCTAAGATATTCATCAAGTTACCTGAACCTGCTGGATACCATAGGTCTACGATAGAGTCTTGACCAAATGCGACATTGATATCGTTATCTACAAATTCTTTTACGCGTGTTAAACCACGTCGCTTAGGATACGTATCTTGACGTCCTTGTAAGAATAAGTTCTCTGTTGGGCATGAAACAAAGTTCAAGCCAGATTGACGGAATAAGCCCATCATACGGAATGCATACGCATCATCTGCTGAACCGAATGAACAAGTGTGAGAAGCTGTCGTATAAGGGCCATAGCCTTGTTTCATTGCTTCTGCGTTCAATTGTTCAAGATAACGTGCTTCTGCATCATCTGTTTCATCACAGTGTACATCAATCAATTTGTCATATTTAATCGCAAGACGTACGATTTCTTTCACTGATTCTGCACCGTCTTCAGGACTCCATTCGTTATGTGGAATACCTCCGACACAGTCAGCACCTAGTTTCAATGCTTCTTCTACTAAGTCGCGGCCTGTTTTACCGTCTTCTTCGAATGAATACATACCGTTTTGTGGGAATGCGACTACTTGAATTGTGATATTGTCTTTCAATTCGTCTCTGACTTCAATTGCCGCTTTAATCCCTGTTAAGTTAGGGTCTGTACAGTCTGTTTGTGCACGGATATATTGTGTTCCGTAACTTGCGACATCATTGACTGCTTTACGCATACGTTCTTTCATTTCTTCTTTTGTCGTACCTTTTTTATAATCATTCCATAAATCAATCGCTTCAAATAGCGTACCTGATTCATTTTTGATTTTAGGATCTTGTCCTGTAAAGTAGTAATCTAAATGCAAGTGTGAATCTACATAAGGTGGTAGAACTAAACGCCCTTGTAAATCGATGACTTCATCAGCGTCACCTAAATCATTACCGAACGCCACAAACTTGCCGTTCTCTACTAAGATTTCAGATGCATCATCATGTTTATAAATCGATGCGTTAATAAATTTTTTGCTCATTTCCATTCCTCCATCTCTCTTACCTTCACAAACAAAAAATTATTCAGTATTCCAAAAATGTTACGTCTCAATTTTATCAACTTAAGATTCAATAAAGAAACTTAACGCATTGAGTTTTACCACTTCGAAGCTATTTTAACCATATGTTCAAGCCGACGCTCATATCAATATGTAAAAATTATTTTATATTTTATTTACTTTTATTTTATAATTTTTACATTATATAAATACAATATAAAGAACTAAACAAGCTGGAACTTACTTAGCCTTTAATAAAGGCTCACAATGGATCTTGTGAAACTCTAACGAACCTAAATGGTTAGTTAACTTCTGACTTAATTGTCCGTTAGTACAGAAGTTATTTTTTCCATCTTATTGATAGCTCCTTTTAGTAAAAAAGTCACTAAAACAACGGAACATACATTTTCAAAATTCAAATGAATTTCTATTGGTGTAATATCCATACTATCACCTCCCCCGATAACTCCATTTAAGGCTCGAGGCGGCTTCACATGCTTCTATCTATTTCATGCTAGGTTCTTTACCCTAGGATATCATGCCATATTTATCTATAAATTACTTTTATAATTTTTAAATGTAATATTTTTTCTCATAAAGTAAAAAAAGGGCTGAAACAGCTAAAACTGTCCCAACTCTTCATTTTCTTTTACATTTGCTTGAACTATTCGGACATGCGGTATGGATGATGCCAATTCAATTAATAAGACCTTAAAATCATAATATCATTTAACTTACGACTGTCCTTATTTTGACTAAATATCACTTGTAACAAATTTTCTACAGCTTTTATATACACAACTAATTCTCCTTTGATTGATATACAATAGTAATATATTGATAATTACAACAAAGGAGCATCAGTGTGGAAAAGCCAAAGACAATTCAAATGTTTGTTGAGAAGATGAATGAAAAAGCAGCTAGTATTAGTATGTCTCGTTCTATGTTTAAAAATCCTACGGGTTTAACGGAAAAGTATCAACTATCAACGAGTTATGATCTGTCATTGTTAACACTACATGCGAGTGCGAATGTGGATATTGTGAGAATTTGGAAGAAGAAGCATTATTCATTCTGGGTTAAGGGTCCTAATGCAAGACGTATGGATCTCACAACAAGAGTAGATAATGAAAAACTGAATCAATATTACGATATTTTAGGCGGCAAAACTGGAACTGTGGGCTTTATAAAAAACCTATGTCTTTTAATCTATGATGGTGAGACTGTCTATATCGTAACCTTGCTTAAAGCGAGAGGTAATCGATTCCATCAAGCTAAGTTACTTATTGATTATCTTTTAAATAAAGGTTCTCTAGATGGTGTAGATACAACAGCTTATACAGTTTTAAAATACCCGTCATGTAATCCTTATTTATTCACACGTTTCAAACCAGAAATTCTTATTTCTAAAAACGGTAATGCGCGCAATAACCCCGCAAGCCTAACTAAGCTATTGACGTTGTTGACCGCTTTAGATTATCCACTGGATTTAAATAAAAATTTAACTGTTAAGGCTGAAGACATGGCTGAAGATAACCTCAACGACATTAGAGAAGGAGATATTATCAGCTTAGATGATGCCTTACATTTAATATTACTGAGATCTTCAAATATTATGGCTAACATGCTTAGTAGATATGTCTCAGAGCACTATCTTTAACGCTTAAATACTTATATAAAAGTTACTAAATTAGCCTTATTTACGATAACCTTATTGCTCTCAATATTAATATAATAGTATTGATTAAGTAAGGAGGTTTTCTAAATGAAAGCAATCGTAGTAGGTAAAGATCATCAACCCCAAGTTACTGAGAGAACATTACGCCCTTTGAAATACGGTGAAGCATTATTAGACATGGAATGTTGTGGTGTGTGTCATACAGACTTACATGTTGCCCATGCTGATTTTGGCGATGTAACTGGCACTATTTTAGGTCATGAAGGTATCGGTATTGTAAAAGAAGTCGCTGAAGGTGTTACAAGCTTAAAAGTAGGAGATCGTGCAAGTGTGGCATGGTTCTTTGAAGGATGCGGCCACTGTGAATATTGTACTACAGGTCGTGAAACACTATGTCGTGAAGTTAAAAACGCTGGTTATTCTGTAGATGGCGGTATGGCACAAGAATGTATCGTTACTGCAGACTATTCTGTTAAAGTTCCAGATGGTTTATCATCAGAAGCTGCCAGCAGTATCACATGTGCAGGTGTCACAACATACAAAGCAATTAAAGAATCAGGCGTACGCGCTGGTGAATGGCTTGTCTTATTCGGTTTAGGTGGACTTGGAAACCTAGCTTTACAATATGCGAAAAAAGTATTTAACGCTAAAGTTATCGCAGTAGACATCAATGACAGTCAACTTGAATTTGCGAAACAATACGATGCAGATGTCACTTTAAACCCTAAAGAAGTGGATGTCGCAAAATACATTCAAGAACATGTAGGCGGTGCACATGCGGCAGTTGTTACAGCAGTTGCTAAACAAGCCTTCAACGCAGCTGTTGAATCTGTACGTGCTGGCGGTACTGTAGTCGCAGTCGGCTTACCAACAGAATCTATGGACTTATCAATTCCACGTTTAGTATTAGACGGTATTCGTGTTGTAGGTTCACTAGTAGGTACACGTGAAGACTTAAAAGAAGCTTTCCAATTTGGTGCTGAAGGTCTAGTCGTACCAAAAACACAATTACGTCCAATGGAAGATGTTCAAGATACCTTCAAAGAAATGGAAGAAGGTAAAATCAACGGCCGTATGGTTATTGATTTACGCCATTAATCATAATCTTAAAACACAACCAGTTTAAATAACACTTGATTAAAAATAGATAGAAGCTCTGAAGGAAATCTAATGAATGATATCTTTCAGAGCTTCTTAGTTTTTGTTCAATAAATATATTCAAATTAATCGTTTGTTATTCAACTTCTGCATCTTGTGCTAATGGATTATTTGAAACAACTTTACTACTTCCGCCATCACCGTAATTATTCGGTGCTTTGTCCCCTGGCAGTACCAATAAGTAGATGATATAAAGTGTAACTAAACCAGCAACCACAATACCGAAGACACCTGCGAATGCTGTGGCACCTAGTACCCAACCTTCGCTCGCATTCGCTGCCAAGACAACGCCAAAGAAGAAAACAAGTGTTCCAACTGAAGCGATAAAACCGCTGATATATGAAATAATCGCAAATAACATTGTACGGTTTGTATCATGTAAACGTCTAACCATCACAGTGAAAGATGGGATGATAATCGCAATGCCAAAGATACTGCTTAATAAGCCTCCTGAAAGTGCCCCTAACACAGTTGAAATTAAAAAGTTAATCCAAAATGGATGCCAATAATCCGCTCGATCTGAACGTCCATTCACATCTAAAAAGCGAATCCAAAATTGTTTATAGCTTTCAATAATTTGATTCGATTGATTCTCCATCGTATGCCTCCCCTTTATTTGTTAGGGTCATTATACCCACAACCAATTGAATATCTCAAATTAATTTTAAGTAAATAATTTGTTAATTCATATAAAGTGTTGCGTTCTTTAAGATAAACAAAAGTATAAAAAGAGACCTGAAATCAAAATTGACTTCAGGTCCTTTATTTACTGTGTGTATGTTGTTTTATCTTATTCTAAGACATCACTTTCTTCTGCTTTCTCTGACACTTTTCTCATAATCGGATCTGTGATTGGTTTAAAGATAATACCGATAATAAAGAATGCGATGCCAAAGATCAGAAGAATCACTAGTTTTTTGGTTAAAATTTCAGGCACAAAGCCACCGACCGCTTCTCTCATCACATCAATCGCATACGCAAACGGCAAGTATGGATGAATCGCTTGGAAGAAATGCGGTGTGACCTCAATTGGGAACGTACCGCCCCCACCTGCGATTTGTAGGACTAACAAGATAATCGCTAAGGCTTTACCAGGGTTTCCAAGTAATGATACCAGTGTATAAACTATCGTCACAAAGACGAGTGAGATAATTACAGATAACCCGATAAACCATGCGACATGTTCAACTTGAGCTTTCAAAATTACAATATCTCCAATAGAGACAATTAACGATTGAAGAATACCGATAATATAAAACAGACCAAGTTTTCCTAAGTAAGTTTCTCTAGTAGTAATACCCGGCAAGTCCGCAACATGCTTATTATCTGTCGTCAATAAGCTCACCATCAATAACGCACCAACCCAAATAGACAATGCTGTGTAGAATGGTGTACTTGCTGAACCGTAGTCTTTGACTGGGAAGATATCTTTTTCATGAATCTTAATCGGATTCGCAATGACATCTGCTTGTTTCTTCAAGTCATTTTTCAGTAAATCGACTAACTTATCTACTGCGTCATCATCTTCTACTTCATCAAAGAGCTTATTGGCTTTCGCTAAATCTTTCTCAAGATCTGGCAAGTCGTTTCTGATAAATTCAGCTAACTTATGCAGATCTTCTTTCGCTTGTGGTTGATTTTCATCTAACAATTGCACAATACGGTCATAACGATCAAACAGTGTCGGCAGATTCGCATTAACAGTTGCGGTAGTGTCCGCAAGTTGTTGTTCTAGACCAGGCAAGTCATTTCTCACGAATGATGCAGCACGTTCCACACCTTGCTTAAACTGCGGATAATAACGTTGTGCAGTCGCTACCGCATTTAAGTAACGTTGTTCTAATTGCGGTAAGACACTTTGGATTGTCTCAATACGATCACCTGCGACATCTAAAATAGATTGGCCTTCATCAATCACTTGTTGAATCGTATTCAGCTTAGATTGAACGGTAGAAAGTTTTGCCTCTCCTGTATTCAAGACAGCCATAATGTCTTGTGACACATTGATTAAGCGTTGATTCAAGTCTGATTTAATATAGTTTCTTAAATCACTTAATGCATCATTAACATTCGGAATTTCTTTTAATAATTTTACTGCTTCAGCTTTACCAGAACTACCTTGTTTCAAGGCATCTCTCAATTGATTTTGGAGCTTAATCACATGATTGACTCTGTTATTTGCTGCTTCTAGTGTTTGAATTTCTTTAGATAAGTCAACATGTTCACGATTTTCTAGTTCAGACAAGATATCAATCAGTTGTTGGTTAGTCTTGCTTGTCACTTGCAGACGTTCAATCAAGTTATCTAACGTACTTTCAAATTCTTGAGGTTTGTCAGACGCTAAAATACCATAAGTTACTTCTTCTAACGCTGCTAAATCTTGTTGGCTCGCTTCTGATTGTTGTTCTGTTTGTTGAGAAAGTGATAAGAGTGCTTTTGATAATGAAGACTCCATCGCATTCGCATCGTTTGGATTAATTGTATCCGTGTTATTTGAATTCTCACCATTAGTACTCATTTGTGAAGTACGTATGCCAGAGAAACGTCCATTGTTTGTCGTACTTTGCGGTGCAGTTTGTGCTCTTTCGTTTAATTCATTTTGCACATTTTGATCGACTTCTTGTGCGTTATCAATCACTTGTTGGTAACTGCCTACACGTTGTTTTACCGCTGATAAGTAACCTTGTGCTTCATTTAAACCTTGTTTGCCAGCTGTGACACCATTACTTGCGATGTCTACACCACGATTAATACGTGGGAAAGCTTGCGGTACATCATTTGAAGCGACATCTAAGGCACGCTCTATATTCGGTAAATATTCATTTAACGCTAAGATTAACTTCGCACGTTCATTCAATGCTGGAATGGCTGAATTCACTGCGTTTAATTTATCCTGCGCGTCTAAGATATCTCCTTTATATTGATTTAAACCTCGGAATTTATTTGCGTATTCATCTAATTGATCTTGGTTTTGATCAAGATACAGAATCTTTTTCGCAAACTCATTAATTTTCGGTACTGAATCATTCGCAGTCTTCACTGCTTTTTGAATTTTATTAATCGTTGGTATTTCTTCCTCAAGTTTTACACCTAAACGATTGGCTTCATCTAACAATGCTTTTGTCACTGTTTCATTAAACTGTTCATTCGCTTTTTGAACAATTGCACTCGTTCCGGCATCTGTCATTTTCGGCGCAATCGCGTTTAATTTCTGGTTCACTTTGTATTCAACGTTCGCTTGTTGCGGGTCTTTTCTCAGTGTGCCAGTAATTTCATGTGTAAACTTGTCTGGTATGTACATTGCGGCGTAATATTTACCCATTTTCAAATCATGGTCTGCTTTTTTCCGACTGACAAACTCCCAGTCAAAGTGGTCATCTTTTTTCAAGTTATCGACAATAGTGTCCCCGACATTGATTTGTTTGCCTCGGACTTTATCGCCATTATCTTCATTGACAACTGCGATTTTAATATTTTTGGTATTACCGTAAGGATCCCAAGTCGCATCTAAGTTGAACCATGCGTAAAAGGACGGCAATATCGCTATTCCGCCTAAAATCACTAAAACGGACGGGTGCTTGATAATTTTCTTTAAATCCATCAGGAACAGCTGTATCGCGTTCTTCATTTGTACACCTCTAAAATTTTTATATCTATTTTGGTTTCACATTAATTTCAAATTACTGTTTGTTTCTCTTGAATAAATTGATATAATGGCCTCATTAGTAGGGTCACTCTTTAAAAGTTAACAACTATCAACAACTAGTCATAATACTGCTTTTAGTGTACCAAGTCAAACATCCGTTTGTACACAGTAAACTAATATATTTTAAGAGAGGTATTTCCATGAAGAAACAAAAACTATTGGTCTGTATGCTTTCTACTTCATTGTTAGTTCCATCCTTCCCTTTAAGTGATGTACAAGCAGAAACAACAGATAAAGTCACGGCACCTTCACAGTCTGATGCATCATCTTCAGACCGTGCCTCAAACACTAAACAGGACACACAAGAAAATCAAAAAGAAACATCTAAACCACATAAAGCATCCAAAACGCAATCATCTGATTCAGACACATCTCTAAAATCAGATGAGAAAGATGAGGTTGAATCAGATTATGACGCACATACATTAGACTTCTTCAAATCTACACCGAAGCGAGATTCATCTAGCCGCTTCGAAAGCCTATTCAACCGTCTCTTCCCAAGTTATTCAAACCGTTCTGAAACTACGGATACCAATCAAGAGACAAGCGACTCTAACGCTAGCAATGAACAAGCTTTAGACAATAAAAATGAAACCTATTATCAAGGTCAGCCACAAACAAAAACACCGTCTGAAGAAACACCAATTGAAACAGACAAACAATCAGAAGACAGTACAACTACATCAAACGAAACAACACCTAAAGAAGATACACCTTCTAACCAAGAACAGTCATCTGACACATCTTCAAATACAACACCTGAAGCTTCTCAAGATGACCAAGATATCTTTAATAAACTAGATGAAGCCAGCAACAATGTCACAAACAATAATCAAGCAGATACTGAACAACCAACAGAAAACAAAGACTCGGCACACCCAAAACAAACTGATGACGCTAATCAAACGACACAACCTAAAGAAACAGAAACAAATTCAAACAATGAAGATACAGCTGATAATCAAAACACAGCTGATTCAACACAAACAGAATCTAAAGAGGATACAGATGACACATCTTCTAAAGCAGATGACCGTGTCTTAGAATCTATTTTGGATCAATACAGTGAAGACGCGAAACAAAATAAAGCAGATTATGACGCACAAAAACAAAATGACAACAAATCTAATCAATCATCTGAAGATACATCCAAACAAGAATCGAATCAGAACGACACAAGCAATGCTTCTAACCCACAATTACCTTCAAAAGCACAATTGGAAAATAAGAAAAAACCAGCACAATCTTTTGAAGATGGTCTAAACCGTTCAGATATCAGAACAACTGCGACATTTGAATTATTACCAAATCTCTCAAGCGATAACAGTGAATCTGGTGACATCGCAGTAGCTGAAAATAAAGACACACGAGACTTTATTAAAACGATTGCGAAAGATGCCCATGACGTCGGCCAAGATGAAGATATCTATGCCTCTGTAATGATTGCGCAAGCAATTTTAGAATCTGATTCAGGCAACAGTACATTAGCGCGTGCACCGCATTATAACTTGTTCGGAATTAAAGGGTCTTATAAAGGGCATTCCGCAAACTTCAATACATTAGAAGACAGTGGAAGCAGTATGTATCAAATTTCAGCCGCCTTCCGCAGTTACCCAAGTGAAAAAGAATCGCTTGAAGATTATGCAGACTTAATCAAAAACGGCATCGACGGCAATCCCACAATTTATCAACCGACTTGGAAAAGTGAAGCAGCCACGTATCGTGATGCGACAAGACATTTATCACGTACGTATGCGACAGATACACGCTACGCAGATAAATTAAATAGTTTGATTAAGCATTATGATTTAACGCGCTTTGATAAGAAAACAATGCCAGACCTTGCAGACTATCAACCAAGCGATGAAGATCATGAAGGCGACTTCAAACCGTTTGCGGAAACTACAGACAATATGCCTTATCCACACGGTCAATGTACATGGTATGTCTATAATCGTATGCCGCAATTCAACAAAACAATCAGCGGTGATTTAGGTGACGCACGTAATTGGAATAACCGTGCAGAACGTAAAGGTTACCACGTCTCTTCTACACCTAAAGCACATACTGCAGTAGTCTTTGAGGCTGGCCAACAAGGTGCAGACAGTATCTATGGTCATGTTGCTTTCGTAGAAAAAGTAAACGGTGATGGTTCGATTGTGATTTCTGAATCTAACGTTCAAGGTTTAGGTGTGATTTCGTATAGAACAATCGACGCAGAGGATGCTTCAGAATTAAGTTATATTGAAGGACAAGATAAATAATACAAAAGTAACGCTCCATTCAAAGGACCAAGAAATTGGTTTTGAATGGAGCGTATTTGTTTTAACTCGATTATGATTGATTAAGATTGTTTCGCTTTACGACGTTTCACAAACCATGTAAGGCCACCACCGATGATAATTAACGCAACACCTAATGGTAAAGCAGATTTTTTCGCTATTTCACCTGTAGCTGGTAAATCAAAGTTACCTTCGTCATCAAATAGCCCACTTAAGAAATCATCAGATGAACTGCCTAATGATAATGCGCGACCTTGTGATGGGTTCGGAATATCAGGGATACCATCTAATACGCTGCCACCATTCGCTAACTTGTCTAATAAACTTGGTCCACCGAATAAACCAGATTTACCACCTAGTAAGCCTTTATCTAGTAGACTACCGTTAGACTGACCTAGCAAGCTTGGTGTGTCTTTTAACGGGTCAAAGATATGACGGATATCTGATTTTAATCGCGTGATATCACGGTCCGCTTGAAGTAAATCATTTAACGGCTGATCAAGTCCTGATTTGAGGACACTTAACAATTCAGCTTTCGCATCGTCTTTTTTCGCAATCACATTCGCCAATGCACGTGCTTTCGCATCATTGAATTTTGTGGCTAAAATCGTTTCAATCGCTTGGCGTTTATTATGTGCTTGGTCAATCACGTTGCCGATAATCTCATCCGCTGAAACATCTGAACCGTAGCGTTGTTTTAATAGTTGAACGAGTTCAGCACTATCTGGACGTTTCGCCATAATTTGACGTGCCATATCTGCCGCTTCGTTCTTATCAAATTTCGTCGATAACAGTGTTTGAATTAATGCTTCTTTATCATCCGCTTTATCAAACATAGATTGAAGCAAGCTGTCACTTGTGAATGAACCAAGTCCGTCTAATTGACTCAACACTTGGCTCGCAATTTGCGCATCTGTTTTACCTTTTGTATCAATGCGGTCAATAAGTTGTTGTGCACGTTGTTCATCTACAGTGCTGCCGATAATATCTTTAACAGCTTGTTTTTTGTCAGACGCTGATTTTAAATGATCTGAGATAATCGCATCTTGTTGTTTCAGACTGCTTTTTGTTTTCTCAATTTCATTTTTTAACTGCTGTGCTTTATCTTGTGAAATTTCGCTGCGTTCAGCTAATCTATTTTCTAACGTTTGCAGATTCGCTTCTTTATTTTGGACATATTGATCTAAATCTTGTTTCGTTGTTTCTCGTGCAGTCGTCACACGGTCAATATCATGTCTAAGCGTACTCAATGCTTGTGAAGCTTGTGTATTCTCTTCGTTCGCTTTAGTTTCCTCATTGTCAGAGTGGTTCGCTTCACCATCATTTAGTTTCCCATTATCAACTTTATGAGAAAGTGCTTCTAAATCTGAGATAAATGCATCAATACTTTGATTGGCTTTTTCCTGATTTAATTGCGCATCTGCCACTTGTGATGAAGGGTTTGAATCACTTGATTGTGCTTGTTGTGAAGCTTGGTTTAAATCTTCACGCACTTTTTCTAATCGATCTGACACAGCAGTCTCTTCAGTACCTTGAGTAGTATTAGGTTCAGGTTGTGTCTCAGAACGATTTGCGTCTTCTTTTAATAGTGAAGCTGATTGTTCATCATTTTGAGTAGATGTATTGGATTGTGTTTTATTATATTTCTCTAAATCAGAAGTTGCTTTCTCTTCTTTAAGTTGCGCTTCTTTCTCTTTCACATCTTTTAAGATTGCGTCTATTTGTGATACACGCTCAGCCTTATTGATATCTGTTTTGAATTTAGTTTTGTCACTGTCATTCATTGTTTTAATACGATCGATTTCTTTTTTTGCTGCTTCTATACGCGACTTGAGTGTTGTAGTATTAGAATTTTGTGTAGCTTTGACATCTGTCTGATCTTCCGCAACCACAGTAGGTGCAGACGTTAAGTTATAACTTAATAATGTCGTACTTAACAATACAACAGCACTTGAAAACTTAAATGAATGGCTTAATTTATTTTTATGATTTAAATCAGGGTATCTCTCTTTTTTCATTCACTTCACCTTTCCTCATCACTATACAGTTATCATTATATTAGTTTACACCTATCATTCAAAGAGGAAACTCACTTTTTATACGATTTCTTAATATATACTACATTAATAGTTGCTTATGTTTTCACACTATGGAAACTTGCTTAAACATCCCCTTAATCTTAGAATTAATATGAGTAGATCAATACACGAGATGTATTGAATAATTAATGGAGTGATCAGTGTGAATGCTAAAATTGAGCAATTAAAAGAGATTATTGACAGTTCGAATAAAATCGTCTTTTTCACAGGTGCAGGTATTTCTGTTGCGAGTGGTATTCCAGATTTCCGTTCTGTCGGCGGTTTATATGAAGCTGTCGCAGAAAAAGGTTTATCTCCGGAATATTTATTAAGCCATGACTACTTACAAGATAATCCTGTAGGCTTTATGGACTTCTGTCATGAGTATTTATTATTTGCGGATAAAAAACCGAATAATGTGCATGAATGGATTGCACAGTTAGAAAAAGAAAATCGTTCACTCGGTGTTATCACACAAAATATTGATGGTTTGCATTCAGATGCAGGCAGTGAAAATGTAGATGAGCTACACGGTACTTTAAACCGCTTCTACAGCATCAACAATCCTAATGATGAGTATTCAAAACCTTACGTCATCAACCATCATTTACGTAACAGTGAACAAGACGGCAGTCCAATCAGACCAGATATCGTCTTATACGGCGAAATGTTAGACCAAATGACAATTATGAGCGCCATCAGCAAAATCAAACAAGCCGATACACTCGTTGTCTTAGGTTCATCACTCGTTGTACAACCTGCCTCTGGTTTAATCTCAAATTTTGAAGGTGAAAATCTTGTCATCATTAATAAAGATGTGACACCTTATGACAGTGACGCAGATTTAGTCATTCATGATGATATGAAACATGTCATCAACGAACTCAATAAAATAGATTAATCCAAGTGGTTAATCTCATAATATTAAGCAACCCTCTGAGCATAAACTTCATACTCAGAGGGTTTTGTTTATCTTAATTTAGACGTCCTTAATAACGGACAGTCTTCATTCATTTTTATTTTCCTAAAGCTTTCAGCGTATCTAACGCAACTTGTTGGGCTGATTGAGGGTTTTGACCTGTGATTAATCGACCGTCTGAGACTACAAAGTTTGACCAGTCGTCACCTTTCTCATAGCTTGCGCCTTTATCAATTAAGGCATCTTCTAATAAATAAGGTAAGTTATCTGTAACACCCATTTGTGATTCTTCACTGTTAGAGAAGCCTGCGACTTTCTTACCTTTAATTAAGTTTTGGCCATTATCTTTAATATTTAATAAACCTGCTGGACCATGACATACAGCTGTAACATAGCCATCGTTAGAATAGATTTTCTCAGCTAATTCAATGAGACCTTTATCTTTTTCAAAGTCCCATACAACACCATGGCCACCTGCGTAATAAATCACTTCATAATCATCTGGATTTACTTCTTCTAGTTTCAATGATTCATTTAACTGTGTCATGAATTGATGATCTGTATAATACTTCCAATCTACATCAGACATAAAGTCTTCTTGTAAACTTGCGGGATCAATGGGCACAAAGCCACCTTTAGGACTTACATAATCAATTTCATAACCTGCTTTATAGAACTCGTCCGCAAAGTGTACAACTTCTCCAAGCCAAGCACCTGTTGGACGTGGTAAATCTGGATATTTTGATGTGTTTGTGACTGCTATTAGAATTTTTTTCATTACGCTTCACCTCTCTCTATTTATTCACTGATTTGGAATTGATTAATCATAGCTCACAATTAAAATGTTCACTGCTGATCAGTTTTAACAATGATGATATTCAGAAATTTAATTTCGTTCACACCGTCATAATTGTTAAAAAACCCCTTAAAAGTTGTACGCTTTATTTTTGTTTTTTATTTTAAAACCGCGTCAAATCAACGTTTTTGACCTTTTTTGACTAAATCAATAAACCGCGTGAGCATAAGGTTTGTGTTAGTTGTGTATACGTTGTAGAATAATTGTAGACAACTTGGTTAGAAGAACTAAAGTTTGTCAGATTAATCAAGTTAGGAGGGATAGACGTGACAACAATCGAACAACACAATGGTTTCAAGCGGACGTTTCAAAAGGGTCATTTAACCTTAGGTTTAAGCATTCCTTTTGATAACTCTGAAAAAATCGCATTGTCGTTTGATCAACAAGCAGAATTAGCGCAGTATGCTGAAGAACTTGGATTTACAAGCCTATTTGTGCGAGATAACCCATTATATAGTCCACACTTAGGTCCAGTAACGACAAACTACGATCCGTTTGTATTTTTAACTTACCTCAGTGCTAAAACGAATAAAATTGCTCTCGGAACAGCTAGTATTGTTGCGACATTACGTCATCCAATTCACGTTGCTAAAGCAGCCGCTACTCTTGACTTGGTGTCAAACGAGAGATTTTTAATGGGACTGGCAACTGGAGACCGTTCTTTCGAGTTTCCAGCTTTCAAAGTCGAGGAGAAGAATTTGCATAATCATTTCAGAGATGCTGTTTCTTCTTTGAATGCACTGTGGCAAGACCATTCTCCAAACATTTCAAACTCAATCTTTGAGCTATATGAGGATTCTGGTCTGCAAGTTTTACCAAAACATCACCATATCCCGATTTTTGCGACGGGAAATGCGAAACAAGATTTAGACTGGATTAAAGAAAATATGGATGGTTGGATGTTTTATCCCCAAGAATTCCAAATGCAGAAAGCTTTACTACAAGCTTGGCATGATAATGATGTATTCAAACCATTCATGCATCCACTCGCATTAGATTTATCAAAAGATCCGAATGAAAAAATCAAACCCATTAAGGGTGGCTATAGATTAGGCAGAAATACTTTAATCAATGTATTAAAAGCATATGAACGTATCGGTACAAACCATATCATGTTGAAATTAGTCACACATGAAAGAACGTACCAAGATATTATGAAAGAATTGGGCGATTATGTGATTCCACATTTCCCACCAAACGTAATCAAGGAGGAACAATAATAATATGAAAATTTTAGATAGAATTAATGAACTTGCTAATAAAGAAAAAGAAATGGTATTGAGCACTTCAGAAAAACAAGAACAACATGAATTAAGACAAGAATACCTTAAAATGATTCGTGGCCAAGTTGTGAGCACATTCTCAACATTGAAAGTTGTAGATCCACTTGGCGAAGACGTAACACCAGATAAAATTTATGAATTACGCGAAGAAATGGGTACTTTAGACTTAAAACCTGAATAAAAATTTTAAAATAGATGAATAGCAAACCTAAAATAGTAAGGGTTGGACACTTCTGATGGAGTCGTCCAACCCTTTTTTCTTTGGATTAAGCAGGATGAATCGCTTCTACAAATGTAAAAGTTTCATCCTCATATTCAAATTTTAAAATACAACAATTCGTTATCTTTATTTGTTTTACCGCTTCTATCGGCAAACAATAATGCGCAAATAAGAATAAGATATCACCATGACTCGCTGCTACTACATTACGATGCGTCGTCTCTTTTAATACGCGATGTAATGTCTTCACAGTACGTGTTTGAACTTCTTCCATCGTTTCTCCGCCATAAGCCGCAAAGAATGAACCAAAATCAACTACGCCATTTTGATGTGGCGGATTCAATAATTCCGGCTCTCCTTCAAACAATCCATAATTCCATTCTTTAATCCCTTTTAATCTTGTATAAGGTTCATTTGGAAATAAAATTTCTAACGTATCAGAGGCACGTTCTTGTGTAGAAGAAAACAACTCATAATCTGTCAGGTTTAATTGATCGAAATACAGCTTCGCTTGTGCAGCTTATTGTTTCCCTAGTTCTGTTAACGGTGAATCTGAAGCACCTTGAATCTGATGTTTCTTATTAAATAACGTTTGTCCGTGTCTGATTAAATACAAAGTCTTTTTCATGTTGTCTGCTCCTCATTTTAGTCATTTCATGATCAGTGTGTCTTTGTTTGTACTAAAAATGATTGATATTCCCTTTCATCATATCGAATCTATGACATAGTGGGTGCTATACTTTTTTACGATTTTGATACATCTTTTAGTGGTTTCATCTGATTATGTAGCACTTTTGTTCATTTCGCACAAAATAGAGGTGTGAGTTTAGCACTTTATGCACTTCTAATATTCTGATTCCATGATAAGCTATAGATAAAGATTGTGAAAGTTTTCACAAAGTAATTAAAAGGAGCGATTGAATATGACAAAAGTATTAGTAGCAGGTGCGATTCCAGAGGCGGGATTAAATCAACTTAAAGAAAATTTTGAAGTAGATATGTACACTGGGGACAAATTAATCACTGAAGATGAATTGATTGAACGTATTAAAGATGCCGAAGGCTTAATCAGTTTATTATCTACAAATGTAAGTGAAAAAGTTATTGAAGCTGCACCGAACTTAAAAATTATCGCAAACTATGGTGCGGGGTTCAACAACATTGATATTCAAGCAGCTAGAGCACGTGGTATCGATGTTACTAATACCCCGATTGCTTCAACTAACGCAACAGCTGACCTGATAATGGGTATTTTATTAGCGGTAGCACGCCACATCCCTGAAGGCGATCAGTTATGCCGTACAAAAGGCTTCAACGGCTGGTCTCCACTCTTCTTCCGCGGACGTGAAGTCTCAGGCAAAACTATCGGTATCATCGGACTAGGTGAAATCGGTTCAGCAGTTGCTCGCCGCGCAAAAGGTTTCGATATGGATATTCTTTATTCTGGTCCATCTCGACATGAAGAGAAAGAACAAGAACTTGGTGCACGCTATGTATCACAAGATGAACTGTTGAAAGAAGCTGACTTCGTCGCAATCAACTGTTCTTATAACGAAAGCATGCGTCACATGATTGATTATAACGAAATTAAAAAAATGAAACCAACAGCGTACTTGATTAACGCATCTAGAGGTCCAATCGTATATGAAGCTGAATTAGTTAAAGCTTTACAAGATGATTTAATCGAAGGTGCCGCATTAGACGTCTTCGAATTCGAACCAGAAATTACTGAAGAACTAAAATCTATGGATAACGTGGTCATTACACCACATATCGGAAATGCGACATTTGAAGCACGTGATATGATGGCTGAAATTGCCGCAGGTAACGTTGTCAAAGCGCTCACAGGTGACACACCGGATTATATTGTAAATAAATAGGAGTGATAATCAATGGTCGACACACACCAACGCTTTTTTAACATGAAAGATCTACCACGCTTCTCTGAGGAAGCAGCACAAAAGACAGTCTTTTATCAATCTGAACATTCAGCTGGTGCCGTTTGGTGCATGAAACCAGGTCAATCTCTACAATGTCATACCCACCAAAACGCAGATGATGTATGGATTGTGACACAAGGCGAAGGCACATTCTATACAAACGGCGGTCAGGAAAGAACTATCAAAGCGGGCGACATCATTGTATCATTACCTGGCGAAGCACATGGTATGACGAATACAGGAGACGAAGACTTTATCATGCTTGGTTTCGCAACACCGATGCCATTAGACTTTATTCCATACGAACACTAAGTAAACCAACCAAAACTACTATCTTAAAATAAACCATAACCTAACCCAACTTGAGATGAATGATATTACCACCCATAATGTCATTCATCTTTTTTATGTTCTGACACGATTTTAAATTTCCGGTCTCATAGCGTGATAAGACATGCTAAGATAGAGGCATTACAATTTTAAAGGGAGTGCTCGATTATGGATTCATTGATCAGTTTCATTTTAATTTCATTGCTGATTATCGTTATTCCTGGCCCTGATTTCTTCATCGTGGCTACGAATACAATGAAAGGCAGTACTAGAAATGGCGTAATGGCTGCATTAGGTATTTCTTCTGCACATGTCGTCTACTCTGCGATTGCTGCACTTGGTTTAATCTTTATCTTAACGAGCTCATATTATGCGTTCATCACGATTAAGTTTCTTGGTGCCGTTTATATTGCTTACTTAGGTTTGAAAACTATCTTAAACGCACGTAAGGCAAGCCATATTACTACATCATCAACTTACCCTATCAGACACATCAGTTTGTTTAAATCGTTTAGACAAGGCTTTATGAGCACGATTTTAAACCCTAAAGCGATTCTCTTTTACATATCTATCTTGCCGCAGTTTGTGACTAAAAGCGAAGGTTCATTAAAAATTATCGCCCTATCAGCACTCTTTATCGCACTGGTCTTTATTTGGTTTTTCATATGCAGTTTCTTATTCACGCATATCAAGAAACTCTTCAATCAACCTACTTTCAAAATGGTATTTGACTATATCGTCGGTGTCATCTTAATCGGACTGGCAATCAGTATTTTAAAATTTGAACGTTAATTTACACGCAGTTTATTTAAAATGACCTGCGTTTTATGATTTGAAAAGCTTTATAAATCGTTAATCACTATAAATATTTATGATTATGTTAATATGGATGATGAACGTCAACTAATAATTTTACAAACATACTTTTACTGTCATTTATATATTTATTGAATACTTTAAGCATAATAGACACAAGTCAGGTAATACTACAAATAGAGAGATAGATTAAGAAAGAAGTGATTAAATGGCGATTACAAGAGGAATTAATCATATCGGGTTAACTGTGCCGGATATTGAAGCGGCAACACGGTTTTTCAAAGAAGCTTTAGACGGTAAGGTGGCTTACGATAGTCAAACAGAAATGGATCAACCTCGTGGCGGTAATGATGTAGAACGTTTCTTAGACCTTGAGTCAGGCGCTAAAATCATTAAAAAGCGTATGATGGTTTTCGGTAATGGCCCGAATATTGAAATGTTTGAGTTTGTCCATGCGCATCAACAAGCACCCGCTGCGCTTCAAGATATTGGGTTTACGCATCTTTCTTTTTATGTCGACGATTTTGAAGAAGCACTCGAGCGTATGGTAGAAGCAGGTGGCGAACCCGTTTCTGAACCGCATGAGAATACACGCTATGAAGATTCTGTCGGAAACGAAACTATTTACATTAAAGCACCATGGGGCAGCTTAATCGAGCTTCAAACCATCCCAAATGGTTACTATTATCCTGAAGATAGTGAAGCTGAGGTCTTTATTCCTAAAGAAGATTAAACTATGAAATTAAGATATCTGAATCGTGACACATAGAATATATCAGCTAAGCTGTTTTGATGATATTAAGTCGGTCATATCTTAAGATAGATATACTGTATATTTTAAAGAAAGGTGATTTACTTTGGGTAAATTAGATAATAAAGTCGCAATCATTACTGGAGGGTCTTCAGGTATTGGAGAAGCTGTCGCAAAACGATTCGCTGCTGAAGGCGCTAAAGTTGTGATTGTCAATCGTCATAAAGAGAAAGGCGAAAAAGTGCTCAAAGTGATTGAAGATAATGGCGGCACAGGTCTAGCGTTAGGCGTAGATGTGACGTCTAAAGATTCGGTGGAGGAAGCGGTTAAAACAATCAAAGATCAATTCGGCACAATTGATATCTTATACAATGGTGCTGGTGTTCATGATGGTTATAAAGATGCTTTAGAAACAGACGAAGACACATTTGATTTATTAATGGGCGTCAACGTAAAAGGTGCTTACCTATTCACACACGCTGCCTTACCGATATTCTTAGATAATAATAGCGGTGTCATCATCAACGTAGGTTCACAAGGTTCATCTATGGCAGGTGTCGGCGGCAGTACGTATGTCACTACAAAACATGCGATTGCTGGTTTCACTAAACAACTAGCCTATGACTTCGGTCACAAAGGTATCCGCGCAAATCTCTTGTCACCAGGATTTATCGAAACACCTATGACAGAGGGTGTTGATGAACAACGTACAAAAGATATTCCAGCTCAACGTGCAGGTAAACCAGAAGACCTCGCATCAGCTGCAGTCTTCCTTGCCTCTGATGAAGCAGCTTATGTCCAAGGCGCTGAACTTAATGTAGATGGCGGTTGGACTGTAGGAAGATAAAATAATGAATTAAGAAAATAAGCTTTAAAAGCACTGTATAACTGATTTAATCAGCCTTATACAGTGCTTTCTTACTATATAAGCAAAAAATATACAAGTATATTATTGTTTATTTTTATTTATTTGTACCACTAAGAAAGTTGTATCATCTAATTAATATGGTAACATTAAATAAGAAAATGATTTTTAAAATGGAGGAGATTAACTTTGAGCAGAGTTCGTGTAAGGAACTTGACCAAAGTCTTTGGCAGAAATAGCCAAAAGGCACTTAAAATGGTTAAAAACGGAGATTCCAAGCAAGAAATTTTAGAAAAAACAGGTGCCACTGTTGGTGTTTACGATGCAAGCTTTGATGTAGAGGACGGAGAAATATTTGTGATTATGGGACTCTCCGGTAGTGGTAAGTCTACATTAGTCCGCTTGATTAATCGTTTGATTGAACCTACTTCAGGAAGCGTGTACATAAATGAAGATGATGTATCAAAAATGTCTAAAAATGAATTACGCGAGGTGCGTCGGACTAAAGTCAATATGGTTTTCCAAAACTTCGGCTTATTTCCTAAACGTACTGTATTAGAAAATGCAGAATATGGATTAGAAATACGGGGTGTAGAAAAAGAAAAACGCCGTAAACAAGCAGAAAAAGCTCTAGAAGATACTGGATTACTTTCATTTAAGGATCAATATCCTAATCAGCTTTCTGGCGGAATGCAGCAACGTGTAGGTCTAGCACGTGCACTCGCAAATGATTCTGAAATATTATTGATGGATGAAGCTTTCTCAGCACTTGATCCTCTTATCCGTCGAGATATGCAAAATGATTTACTCGAACTACAGCGAAAAGTAAAGAAAATTATTATCTTTATCACCCATGATTTGAATGAAGCTTTACGCATTGGTGACCGTATTGCTTTAATGCGTGATGGAAAAATTATGCAAATTGGTACTGGTGAAGAAATTTTAACGAATCCAGCCAATGACTTCGTCAAAGAATTTACAGAAGATGTTGACCGTTCTAAAGTACTGACTGCAGAAAATATTATGGAACCACCACTTACGATTAATGTCGAAACAGAAGGCCCTAACGTAGCCTTGCAACGTATGCGTCAAGAAGAAGTCAGCATGCTGCTAGCCATTGATCGTAACCGTAAACTAAAAGGTAGTATCTCTGCTGAAAGTGCATTAGAAGCCAGAGAGAAAGGTCTATCTTTAAAGGATGTTACGAATGATAACGTTCAAAAAATTAATAAAGACATGTTCGTTAGCGATATTTTCAATATTATTTATAACTCCCCTGCACCGCTTGCAGTAGTAAGTAAAGAGAATGAACGTGTGATTGGTGTCGTAGTCAGAGGTAGTGTTATCGGGGCAATGAGCACCAAAAATATCACTGTGGGAACAGATACTTCTTCTGATTCTGAGAAAGAAGAGGTGAATGCAGATGCTTAACTTTTCAATGAAACAATTACCTTTTGCAGAATGGATTGACGCTATCGTAGATTGGCTGACTGATCATCTGTCAGGTTTATTTACAGTATTAAGGATTGCTGGAGAAGCAGTGATGAACTTCATGACTATGATTCTAACAGCTATTCCTCCTTTTGTTATGATGGCTATCTTAGTCATCGCAGCTTTCTTTGTATTCAAACGTAAGTGGGGCTTTGCCGCATTCACTTTAGTCGGCTTACTGTTTATTTATAACCAAGATATGTGGACCGATTTAATGAACACAATCACTTTGGTCATTATTTCCAGTTTAGTCGCTGTTATTATCGGAGTACCTTTAGGTATCCTGATGTCTAAAAGTGATATAGTAGAAACAATTATCAAACCTATATTAGACCTTATGCAGACAATGCCTGGGTTTGTATACCTCATCCCTGCTGTCGCATTCTTTGGTATCGGTATGGTACCAGGGGTTTTCGCATCTGTTATCTTCGCATTGCCACCAACGGTCAGAATGACGAACTTAGGGATTCGTTCTATCTCTACAGAGTTAGTGGAAACATCTAATTCATTCGGTTCTACTGCTTGGCAAAGATTATTTAAACTTGATTTACCTATGGCAAAAGAAAACATATTCGCAGGTATTAACCAAACGATTATGTTAACACTTTCTATGGTAGTTATTGCTTCTATGATTGGGACACCTGGACTTGGGCAAGGTGTTTTAGCTGCTGTACAACGTTCAGAAGTCGGTAACGGTTTTGTGTTCGGTATTGGAATTGTAGTCCTTGCTATTATTATCGACCGCTTCACTCAAGCTTTAAACCGTCCTAAAAACACTAGAATGAGTAACAAGAAAAAATGGATTATCACAGGCATTATTGCACTTATTGCTTTAATTGTTATTTTGCTTTCTATTTTCTTCTCACCAACTAAATCTTCAAACAAAGGTACAATCACGTTAGCTTATGCGCAACAAGATGATCAAATTGTTTCAACAAACGTGATGAAACAAGTGCTAGAAGAAGAAGGTTACACAGTTAATACAACATCTTTAGATATCCCTGTGGTTTGGGAAGCTGTAGCTAAAGGAGAAGCGGATGCTATGACTGAACCATGGCTTCCTGTCACACATGAAGCACAATATAAAGAATTCAAAGACGATTTAGATGACTTAGGGCCACATATTGACGGTAAAGCTAAGCTTGGACTTGTCGTTCCTTCATACATGGATGTAGACTCTATAGAAGATTTAGACAATCAAGCTAAGAAAAAAATAACAGGTATAGAACCAGGTGCCGGGATTGTTAAGGCCACAGACAAAACAATCAAATCATACCCTAACTTAAAAGGTTGGGAACAAGTCATCTCTTCTACAGGTGCAATGAACGCACAATTAAAACGAGCTGTTCAAAATAAAGATGAAATCGTGATTACAGGTTGGAGTCCATACTGGATTTTCCAACGTTACGACTTAAAATATCTAGATGATCCAAAAGGAACTATGGGTAGAGCTGAAAGCATCCATACGATGACACGTAAAGGATTAAAAAAAGATATGCCAGAAGCCTATAAAATCCTAGACAATTTCAAATGGGATGTAAAAGATATGGAATCTATTATGTTAGAAATTGAAGATGGTAAAGATCCAGAAAAAGCAACAAGCGAATGGATTGAAAACAATCGAGATAAAGTAGACAAATGGAAAGAGAAATAAGATTGTATAGTCATAAACTTTAAAGCTATACACATAATAAAACTCTGCAGCATCACTGACTTAACCAGTGTACTGCAGAGTTTTTTCTTTCAAAATATCAATATCTCAAAAAATAATAAATACCAAATGCTACAAGATAAATAACTAAGAATATCACAAAGTTCAACACTATCTTTACAGGCCATGATTTTGAGCCAAAACATTTCTTAGTTATTGTAGAGCTAATCAACGTTGCGAAGAATACGGTAATACCTATAAAGATTATTAGTGAAATGTCTTCCATACACAGAGAACACCTTTCTTAGTTCCCTTAATAATTATCCCAATTTAACTTTAACATAATATACGAAGATAATATTATGATGGTTTTCAAACATTATCGACTGTGGCTTTCTCATTATTCATATAGCCTTCTATTAACTTCTCTTCTAATTTATTTAAATCGTTCTTAAGAAACTTATCGAATGCTTGTTTAACTTTTTCTAGCACTTCTTCATGACTCATTACGCCTTCATTAGAATGTGTATAAAAATTCTTAGAGTAAATTGTGTGACGTTTACGTGTTAATTTTTTTCTGAAGACTTTAAATACCTTACTATGTTGAAGCGCAATATTAAGCATATCTGTCCTTACTTCATTTTCTCCTGGACCAATCAATAAAGTAACCCCTGTGAAATGACTATTATTCTTAATCTCAAACAGAAGGATTCTACCACTATCAGTCCAAGGGATTTCAGTATTATTTTTAGGCATAATACGTTCTAAATTTTTAGTTGTAAATCTGATATAACCTTTGCTACTTTGATCTAAGATTAGGTTTTCATGTTCAGGTATATATGTCTGCAACATTTTAGAGATTTCACTTAATGTATCTGGTTTATATTCATAGATTAAATCCAATGCTCTCTTATGTTTGGCATAAATCTCACCACAAATTTTTTCTAATGCTTCGTCTCCCACGATATGCCTCCTTAAAATATCAATATACTGTTCAATAAAATCTACTGCTTGTGGATTCATCATTGCTTTTTTATTCACCATAGTTTCATCGATACATTCAATGATTTGGTTATAAGAGATATTGGACCATACCTCAACACTACTAGCTTCTTCACCGTGTGGTGTTAAGAATATAAATAATTTCTCATAACCACTATAGGATTGTTCCACCTTATCTTGATACTTCTTCAATTGATGCTTAGATTCTTTACTCCATATCTTGTTTTCAATCACAATAAGCGTTTGATTTTGTTCTGACACGACTAATAAATCAATGTTATTCCACTCTCGTAACACTTTCGCATCGTCAAAGTCATTTAATAATAAATTAAAGATTGTTTGTTGATCTTTTTTGGACTCTGAGCATTCAATATAAGCTCGAATTAAACTTTTAATAAAGGCATCGTCAAGCCCATGAATCTCATTTGGATTCAATAACCAAGCCAACATATTACTGTGACGTATTTCGGTGTTCACAACACCAAGTATTTCAAACAAATTAAACTGGTTGGAATACTTTTCAATTTCTTTTAAAGAATCAATGTCTTTCAGAAATTCCATTAATGCTTGTTCATCATTATTCATTCAGCTGCTCCTTGATGTTTTCTTTATCTATATTTAAAGCTTCTTTTAGTCAGCTATGCCATTTATAAGCACAACTTCTAATTTATTCATTTATTATATCATCAATACTTTCAATTTAAGTATCGCTTTTCCTAAGTAATTTAAGCGGATTTATCCACTTATCTCCATGCATCTTAATAAAGAGAAACATCTACTTTATTAGTTATTTCAATTTAGCAACTCTAACTTTATTACATAAAACTAAAAAGTTCTCTATTTATTAAAAAAGTTCTATGAAAGGTTTGTTAAATAGATTATTCTATTAATAACAACGTTAAAGATGGGAGATAGTGTATTGAAAAAGATTTTTGTTAGTTTAGGAATTGTAGCACTTGTAGCTGCATTAGGCATTGCGATTGTCTTTGCGTATGGCAGTTATAAAGATTTGGAACTAAAAAAAGAAGAAACTAAAGTAGCTGAAGAAAAAGAGAAAAAAACAAAAGAGAAACAAAAGAAAAAAGAACAAGAAGACAACGAAAATAACACTGAAGCAGTGAATAGTGAAGAAAGTAATACACAAGAAGCATATGACCAAACACAAAACGATACTACCGCTTCCCAAGCACCTCAAGCACCTGTAAAAGAAACTCAACCTGCACAAAATCAAAACAATAATAACCAAGCATCTTCTAAAAACACATCAGAATCACCAAGCAGCTCTTATGATCCAGATGCTGAGTATGCAAAACAAAAAGAAATGTATGAAAAAGCTGCCAGAAGAGAAATTCCTGAGCCAGGCGCAGACATTTCTGGCGACAATTCACAATTAATGGAACGTGATCCAAGTACGCTTACGAATGATGAAGTTGAACAAAGAGATAGAAGAACAAATGCGATGGAAGCGGAAAGTCAATAATCTAACGTAATACACATATAATAAGGGGAACTAACATATGAATAAGCTTTTAGTAATTTTATCCGTCGTATTAGTACTCGGAATCATAGGTGCTGTAGGTTTCTTTGGATACAACAAATATCAAGAAGTCGAATTAGAGAAAAAGAAATTAGAAGCACAATTAAAACAAGGTGAAGAAAATGATGAGTCAGAAGCTGAGTCTAATAACACTGAAAACATAGGTCAGTCAGACGAACCGACAAGTAATCAACAAGAAGTACAAGCTACTGACGGAAGTGAAACTGTTAAAATTAGTGGCGGTTCAGGTAGTGGTACTGCTAATAAAGAAGAATTCTCTGATTTACAAGTGAACAGAGATAATGTCTTCGATTATCTAATCGCTGCCATTAATCAAAGTGAAGGCGGAGACGCTTCAAAAATTAAGTTTCAACAACCAGAACTAATTATGCAAGATGGCGGAATGTGGAAAATTCCTGCGAATAATAAATCAGGACATGGTTCTTATACTTTCATAGTTAATCAAAATGGTACAGTAGAATTTTGGGATGGCATGATGAATGATAAGTTCGATGAAATACATGTGACTTTACCTTAATAAACGAGGATTGAGTGTGATTGCTCAATCCTTTTTTTGCCCTCCTTTATTACAACTAATGCATAAGTTTGACGTTATAAACTCTATGACTGAGAATAGATATGATTCAAAAGTGATAAAGAGATTGTTTTAAATGGCTAAAATAAGGAGGATTCATAATAAATGGGCGTTTTTGATGTAGATTATAATAAGATTAACATTTTGAAAGATATGCCTTATAAGGTCGAAATCACACATCATACATGGATTACCATGTCAGATGGCACAAAGCTTTCAGCTAAAATTTGGTCACCTGTTATGGAAGGTGTGAATAAAGGAACGGTATTAGAATATTTACCATACAGAAAAGATGATTTCACTGCTTTAAGAGATGAAATTAGGCATAAATACTTCGCAGGACATGGTTATACTGCGATCAGAGTAGATATTAGAGGTACTGGAGATTCAGAAGGTATCATTGAGGATGAGTATCCAAAATTCGAACAAGATGATGGTGTAGAAGTCATTGAATGGATTGCGAAACAACCTTGGTCTAATGGTTCTGTCGCGATGATTGGTAAATCATGGGGCGGTTTCAATGGTTTGCAGATTGCCACAAGACAACCCGAAGCCTTAAAGACTATCATCACATTATGTTCGACAGATGACAGGTACGCAGATGATGTTCATTATCGCGGCGGCACAATGATGGCTTCAGACATGTTGTGGTGGGCGTCTACGATGTTTGCGTATAATGCTCGTCCTCCATTCCCTAAATTTGTCGGTGATAGATGGTATGATATGTGGCTAGATAGATTAGAAAATACACCACCATTTGTAGAAAAATGGGTAGAACATCAAACAAGAGACAGTTACTGGAAACATGGTTCAGTCAATGAGAATTACTCTGATATTCAAATTCCAGTTCTTACAATGAGCGGTTGGGCAGATGCATATCCAAACGCTGTCTTTCGTTTAATGAATAACTTAAACGTACCTAAAAAGGCCATTGTCGGTCCTTGGGCACATGAGTTCCCTGATCTTGCGATACCTGGCCCTCAAATAGGTTATCTTCAAGAAGTATTAGAATGGTTAGATAAATGGATGGGCTCAAGTAAAGATACAACACATCAAGATGAATTCTTAGTATATCTTCAAGATTCAGTAGAACCTCAAACCTCTTATTCATACCGTGATGGTAAATGGTTAGATTTACTACAAGAACAAGTCAATTATCAGGATATCTTACATGATTTAGAAGGCTCAGTCAGATTATTAAACCGCCAACATCACGGCCTTTATTCAGGCGTCTTTTGTCCATTTGGTCAAGAAGGAGATCTACCGGATGATCAAACAATTGATAATGCGTTAGCAACGACAGTGTTACTAAAAACACGAGATACAGACATCAATATGATTGGCATGCCTATCGCAAAATTACGTATGAAATCAGATAAACCACAAGCCAATATTCATGTCAGATTGTCAGATGTACATCCTAACGGTAAGAAGACTTTAATTACAAGAGGACAGTTCAACATCAATCATCATAAGAGTCATGAGTTCCCTGAAGCTTTACCTATTGATGAATATGTCGATGTTGAGTTCCCATTAGATGTAATCGGTTATCATTTACCGAAAGGACATCAACTAGAAGTTTCAATGGCACCAACATATTGGCCTCAAGTTTGGCCTTCTACAGAAATTGCAAACTTAGATGTTGATTTAACGCATTCAAACATTGAAGTGCCTTATGTGAATGACTTCAAAGCAGTTACTTTAAATTATCCACATTCAGAAACAGCAGAACCTTTAGAGAAAGAAGTTATCAGAGAAGGCAGCAGAACAAGAAATATTATTAAAGCATTAACAGAAGACAAGTGGGTGTTAGCCGATTACTCAGATGAGGGCTTAAGAAACCTACCACATTTAAATATTACGTATGGTACAGAAAACTATAATGACTTTGTGATTGTAGAAGATGATCCATTATCTGCTTATGTTAAATGTACATGGGATGTCATTGTTAAAGATGATGATATCGATACAAGAGTTGAAACGATCAGTGAGATGTGGTGTGATGAAACATACTTCTATCTCTACAATAAAGTCATTGCTTATAACAACGATGAACACTGCTTTGAAAAAGAATGGCACAAAAAGTATAAACGTAACTTTGTATAAAGTTAAGAGGGTGAGACAAGACGTCCCACCCTCTTTTTCTGGTTAAATATAAACAGTTCAATATGAACTTTTTAACTACTTACATCAAGCCTTTTAACATACCGTACCAATACATTCTTGGTAAGATATCTTTCTTCAAGATATACATACTTCTACGTTCTTTAGCTTGGTTAAATGGCATCGTTTCTCTTGGTTTTTTATTATAATCAAACTCAGCTAACATCATCGTATTATAACTTGTCACGATTGGACATGATGTATAACCATCATAATGATGTGTCAGCATTTCTTGATTCATCACTTGTAGTAAGTTATTCACAACAACTGGTGCTTGTTTTCTAATTGCGGCACCTGTTTTAGATGTTGGTGAGTTAGAAGCATCACCTAACGAAAAGACATTGTTGTATGTCTTGTGCTGCATTGTCGTAGGGTCGATATCTACCCAACCTGCTTCATCTGCTAACGCACTGTTTTTAACGACATCTAATGGTCCCATTGGCGGTGTGACATGTAACATCTCATAATCTAATGTTTTAGTCTCACCAGTTTGTAAGTTTTCAAAAGTTGCTTTTCTTTGTTCGCCATCAATTGCGATTAAGTGGTGTTGATAATCTACGTTAATGCCTCTTTCTTCAACAATACGTTCTAAAGGCTTTTTATATTTATCTACTTCGAACATCGCAGGTTTTGCGGTCTCAAAGATAACATTCGCTTGATTGCGCATATTATGTTTTCTGAAGTAATCCTCAGCTAAAAACATAATTTTCATAGGTGCCCCACCACATTTAACCGCTGTATTCGGATGGGTGAATATCGCATTTCCGCCTTTAAAATTAGACAATTGATTCCATGTTTCTTTCGCATATTGTGGTGCATAGTTAGAGCACACACCATTTTTGCCGATATTTTCTTTAAGTCCTTTCACATCAGACCAATTCACTTGTAAGCCTGGACATACCACTAAATAGTCATAACTGACTTGTTTCTCATTATCTAGTTGGATGCGATTCTCTTTTGGATTAAATTGCTGAACAGCTTGTTTAATCCAATCAACACCCTTAGGAAGTACTTGTTTCATACTTTTACGTGTGGATTCTAATTTTGATGCCCCTGCGCCTACTAACGTCCATAAAGGTTGATAATAATGATCTGACGCAGGATCAACAATTGCGATTTGTCCTTTTAAATCTTTTCTCTGTCTTAAAAGACGCGCTGCCACTATGATACCAGCTGTACCGCCACCTATAATGACTACTTTATAATGTTGAGCCATCTTTACCACGTTCCTTTATTTTATGATTGATGACTGATCTAGATTAGCTTCTCAAAAATACCTACAGGGGTATATTAAAAGATACATCGATATAAGTCAAATGCCCTAAGGGGTATTTGTTTGTATATCAATGATGTATAAATAATAGATTCCATTTAATCCCCTTAAAAATAATCCTAT
This sequence comes from Staphylococcus sp. HMSC055C03, assembly GCF_001809385.1. Classification (NCBI taxonomy): domain Bacteria; kingdom Bacillati; phylum Bacillota; class Bacilli; order Caryophanales; family Staphylococcaceae; genus Staphylococcus; species Staphylococcus sp. HMSC055C03. Next base: position 49,316 of record NZ_KV797515.1, on the reverse strand, counting down.
TATATATTTTACCCTCACAGTTACACGAAACACTTAATAGACCCCGTTATTTTTCATAAATTCTTTGTTTATAGTAAAAACTACATAACTGGCATCATTAAAAATAAAAAAACGACTATTCATTATTAAAACAATCGCTAATATTGTCTAATAAGTGAATAGTCGTTTATGACAAAACTCTTTATTTAATGTTCTTGATAACTTCCTGACGTAGTTTACCTCTTAATTCTGCCATCGTATTCAGGTTATACTTTTGATATTCTCCAGAAGCAATTCTAAAATCATGTACACCTAATACTTCATTTTTACTGTTTAATACTGCTCCGCCTGAAGATCCAGGTTCAGCCATCATCTGATAATAACCAATAGGATTCACATTACGTGCCATCATAGAGTATTTACCAGTTGAATGATACATCGTACCCATTGGATCATTTTTAAATTTTCCAGCCGGTAAACCATAATGATACATATAGATAGGTGTATTCGCTTTAATTTTCGTGATTGATGTTTCTGGTGCGATTTTACGTACGGTCATATATTTAGATAAATCTTCTTTTGTATACAATAACGCGACATCTCCATATTGAAGCATCTTAACGCCTGTAACGGTAACAGTACGCGCTACTTTCGAACCTTCTCGTAATAAATCTATTCTCAAGTTTTGTACTTTTGAAGGTGTCATCGGTTTACGTGCTTGTGAATCGTTGACCACATGATTCGCAGTTAGAATTGTGTGTTTTCCAATTGCGGTACCTGTGCCATAAGTCAGCTTTTTAGTCGTTGGATTGTAGTTAAATATCGTCGCAATATTAGCTGCTTTAGCTGTTGTATGATTAATCGTTACCCCTTTATTACCAGAGGCTTTCATAATTTTTAATGCATCATTAATACCTGAGGCATAGGTAGTCTGCCCGAAGTCTCGAACATTCTCACTACCAGGTATCCCTTTTGGCCAAAGTTTTGGTGCTTGATTATAGTAATTGCTTACTGGAGCTTTCGGCTTAGGCGCAACCTTAGGTACTGGCTTTGGAGCTGCTTTAGGTTTCGTTGTGACTACTACTGTTTTCTTTTTAACAGGTGCTTTCTTTACTGTTGTAGATAACAATTGAACTTTTTTCTTTGGCACTGCTGATGCTTTCTTTTTAGAAACAACTGGTGCCTTTTTCTTACTTACTGTTTTAGCTTTTGGTTTTGATTTAGTGTTTGCTTTTGGCTTTGCTTTTACTATTTTAGATTTTGACACTACTTTTGATTTTTTAGTTACAGGTGCTTTTTTAGCAACTTTTTTAACAGCAGGTTTAGATTTTTTAACTGAGCTTGATAAGTGTTGTGGTTTGATCCCTTTCGGACTCGTAAAAGTTGTTTTAGCCTTTGTTTGTTTAACGTTTGAAGGTACTGCTTTTATTGGTTTAACTGGTTGCGTTTTAATTGGAGATGCGTTTTTAATACTTTTAACTGGTGGCGATACTTTAGTATTCTGTTTTGTGATCACATTAGATGTTTTTTGAAGTGGTTTATTAGGTACAACCGAAGGTGTTTGTACCGCTTCAGTTGATACAACTTGAGGTTGTTTTAACTCTGTCTGTTGCTTTGGCATTATTGGAGAATGTGTAGCTTCAACGCTATTTTGTGTAGAAAGTTGTGGCTCATTCTGTGAGAGATTTGTAACCTGTTCTTCGCTTCCTATAGCCGCTTCTTTATCAGTTGTAACAGCTGCTCTCTGATTAACTTGTCCCTCGATCTCTTGATTCGTTTCTGACGCGTGTGCACTGTTATTTTGAATCACGAACACGCAACCCATCAACATTAAAATTAATATAAAACTATATACATATTTACCCATTGAGAATCCTTGATTCATCAGACCTCATCCCCTTATTTCTATCTATGAAATGGGCACACCCTTGTTTCCTCATAAGCATATCCTTTTTAACTAGGTATAGCAATATATTTTTAAAGGTTTAATCGACTATTTTTAGTAGTCAAAATGTTCCAGAAAAATGGAGTGTTAATTAATAAAAAATTCGATTGAGAGATAACCGCTAAGTTATCTCACCAACCGAATTAATGAGGTTTCTATTCATGATTATGAAATAGTAATTGAGTCATTATTTTATTTATAACGTCACTGCTTTGTCTCATCTCCTTTTTGATCTACTACATAGTCTTGTCGTGGCATCATTGATTCTAAGGCATGTCCTTCTATATCTACTTTTGGAAGAATACGTTTCAACCATTTTGGTAAGTACCATGATGTTTTACCAAATAACACTGTGAGGGCTGGAATAATCATTAATCTAACGACAAACGCATCAAACAGTACACCAAACGCTAAGGCAATACCCATTGTCTTAATCATGACATCTTCTTGCGTTACAAATGCCATGAATACACTGAACATAATCAGTGCAGCCGCTATGATAACTGGGCCACTTTCTTTAATACCTACTTTGATTGAATGCTTGTTGTCTTTTGTACGGCTATATTCTTCATGTACACGAGACATTAAGAACACTTCATAGTCCATCGCTAAACCGAACAAGATACCAATAACAATAACAGGCAAGAAAGCAAGCACAGGTGCTGTTTCATGTACACCAAACAGTTAATTTAAGAAGCCATCCTGCATAATAAAGGTTGTGAAACCGAGTGTAGCAGTTAGTGATAAAATGAATCCTAAAACTGCTTTTAACGGAATGAGTAATGAACGGAATACAACCATGAGTAAGATAAATGCGAGTGCCACAATGATACTAGCAAAGACAGGAATCGCATCATTTAATTTCTTAGACATATCGATATTAATCACGTTTTGTCCTGAAATTTCTGTATCAAAGCCATATTTACTTTTCGCTTTATCATGATAGTCTCTTAAGTCTTTTACTAATACATCTGTTTTTTCTGATTGCGGACCATGTTTAGGAATAATAGTCATTAATGCATAGTCATTACTCTTAGACATCATTGGAGGAGCTACAATACTTACATTTTTCATTCCATTGACGTCTTTCATCACTTGCTGTAAATCTTTTTGTAATTCTTCAGGTTGATCTTTTTTATTTTTGACATTGATTAACATCGGAATTTGTCCGTTGAAACCTTCACCGAACTTATCACTCATAATGTCATATGCTTTTTTCTCTGTTGCATGCGGTGGTTTCACACCATCATCTGGAATACCTAAACGCATATGCGTCACTGGAATAGATGCAGCACCTAAAAGTACGAGACCTAAAATCACTGCAATAATAGGTTTACCTACCACTAATTTAGACCAGAATGTATCTGCTGATTGATTCACTTTTTTCTTAGTTTTAGGTTGAATACGTTTATGGAAGACACTGATTAATGCTGGAACAAGTGTTAACGCACTAATCACCGCAAATAACACACTGATCGCAGACATATATCCCATAATACTTAAAAATCCAATACCTACTAAACCTAAACCACAAACTGCGATAATTACTGTAACACCTGCAAAGACAACTGCACCGCCAGCTGTACCAATTGCGAGACCAATCGCTTTAATTACGTCAGGTTCTTTTTTAATAATTTAACGATAGCGGAATAAAATAAAGAGTGCATAATCTATACCTACTGCGAGTCCTATCATCACTGCCAATGTCAACGTCACATTAGGAATTGCAGTGAAGTGCGTCAGCAATCCAATAATACCTACACTTGTTAAAAGTCCTAAGACTGCTGTCACAATCGGTAATCCTGCTGCGATAAATGAACCGAATGTAATTAACAATACAATGAATGCGACCGCAATACCGATTAATTCAGATGCGCCACCCATTTCAGTTGCGGCTGCCATCCCTGTTCCTGTTAATTCTGTTTGAATATGATGTTTATCTTTAAGTTCACTCACCTGATCTTTGACTTTATCAATGCTTTTCACATCCATCGCTGCAGCACTGACTTTATATTGAACATCAGCGAAAGCTGTTGTTTGATCTTCACTTATTTGTTGATACTTATAAGGATCTGTAACACTTTCTACTTGTTTATCTTCTTTTTTAATATCATTTAAGGTTTTCTGAACATCTTTCATGACTTCAGGTTTCATAATTCCTTTTTTATCATCGGATTTCAGAACGACTCTAATACCAGCCTTTTCATTATCTACCTTAAATTCCTTTTCAATCTTTTGGTTTGTTTCTATAGACTTCATACCCGTCATCTTAATATCATTTTCAAATTGCGGGGGTTTAACTGCCATTGTAATTACTAATGCGGCTAAAACCGCAATCCATAAAACGATAGAGAGCCATTTATGTTTTGCTGTAAAAGTACCAATTTTATATAAAAATTTTGCCATATCATTTTCCCTCCCAGTAAAATATATAGTGTAGCTTAATCTACATAGTAGTTTTAACTACGCTATAAGTTTACCAAGCACTAAACAGCATTCATATCCTCAAACAAATAGCTATGTATGTATAAACTACATTACGGAGTAAATGTTGTTTTAGAATAACTTAATAGCTCATACAATAAAAATAGTTCAATAATACTCTAAAGTAGTAAATAGACTTATCGAAATGGGAGTGATAAAATGAATTGAAATAAATTTTGGCAAATAGGATCTATATGATGAAGCGATATGTCTATGAAAATAACGTTAAATTAATCAAGTCATTATATGATAGCGAGTTTTGGCAAATATTGAGAGAGGACTTAAAATATTATCATCAGAATAATAAATATAAGAGAGATAGTTCACTTAGTAAGCTCAACTCTTTAATTGAGGCAATCTATGTAGATTCAGATAGGATAGATAAAGCTTTAGTAGCTGAAATGAAGGATTTTTATAATGAAACTCAAAAAGCTCAATATTCAAACAATCAATACTTTCTCAGTATTAATAACCAAAATTGCAGTCTTGATGGACTTGTTGGATGGAAACAACTTTTTAAGTTCTGAAAAGGTCAAAAGCAATAGTTAGACGATTATGCCTTAATTAGAGGAAATAAAATGGGTCATTTAACCTTTCCAGCTCAAAAAAACTCTATAAACCAAATCAAAGGAATACTGCTCGGTGATAGAATTGATTATACTCTTTTTGATATTAAAGAGTTTTATAATTACAAACCTGAATTAAGATTACAGAAAACTTATAGTCAAAAAACTACGCGAGATTGGCTAAAATCATTTAGTTCTTTCAATCACTTTATAGATAGCATGAGATTAAACTATTTTGTATATTCAAATACTGCAGTTTCATCAGAATACAATGTTATCGATCTATCTAAACCATATAAAAATACTTCAGATCATTGCTTAGAAGCAATTCCTAAAAAAGCTAAGTTTGAAGAGAACTGTGTTGCTAACATTATTCATTACATTAAGAACTGCGGAGAAGGTTTATCTAATACTCATTTTGATTTAATGTATAAATATCAATCTTAATTAAAAAGCATCCTATCTAGTTTTCACTTTTTAAGTGTCTACTTGATAAGACGCTTTTCATCACTCTATATCTTCATAATTTTTTACAACCGGCAAATTATACTCGATTAAATATTATATTTTATTAATTATCATTCGTTTCTCCATGATATGCTATTTTCCTAATTAACTCATTAGTAATTACTTCTTTATTATTGATAGCATACAAGAGTAATTGCTGTTGTTCTCTAGTAAGCGTCATGCCTTCTAAAGCAACGTTACTTACAATCTTCTGATTAGTTTTTGAATCAAGTGTAATCACCATAATCATCTCCAGTTAAATTTATAAAAATTTATTAAAAGTTCATAACTACTACACATTCCTTGGTTGTGATTTTATAATAATTCTGAAATTTCATTATCCCATTCATTTATTTTTCCTATAATTGCTTCATGTTCTTCGCTTTTATTTGATAATTGTCTTAATATATGAACTTCATCAAGTTTATATAAAAATAAGATGATTAACTTTGCTGTCTTAACTTTTTCATTTAAGTTCAAATAATCAAATATGTTTCTATCAGTTATGCCTTTAATATTATCGCTTTCATGACTTTCATTGTTAAGTATTAGTCTGAAAAGATAATTTTCAAAAAATAAACTTAGTTTTTCTGGCTTTATGCTTTCTATTATAATTCTTTCTGTCCTCAATTCATCAATTCCACAGCGATATTTAAACGTACTAAATGCTTCACATACCCTTCTCATTGAGTTACCAATATAAGTTTCTGATTCATTTGCATTCCCATTAGCAAAATCGTAAATTGAATTTAGTTGATTTTTATACATATTACTCAGTTTATTTTTTTTGTCTGAATCCAAACCTTTTTCTGACAATATATACTTATTTACTTTAGAAGCTAACTTTTTCCCGTTTCTTAATACTATATCTAAGAAAACTTTTTCTAAGTTGAAATAGACTTCCATATCATGTGTAGTAATTAAAATTTGAGATTTTATATTTCCTTCATAAATTTTGTTGAATTGTCTTCTAATGTAATTATATATACCAATTTTATTTTCATAGTCAAAACTTGAAATTGGATCATCTAGCACTAAAAAAATATGCTCTTTAAAGAACTCGTTAACTCGTTTATCTTTATTTATTATTGAAAAAAAGTAAACCAATGATAATACATTTTTTTCACCAGTAGAAAGTTTAGATAATGGGACATTTTTCCCTCTCACTAAGAGAGTGTAATATCCTGTTCTCGATTCAAGAACTAAACGCTGTTTATCGAGAAATATAAGAGCCAATTCTTTATTTATACTGTTCAAAGCTATTTCTGTTCGATTTAACTTTGTCTCAATAGTATTCTTTTTCTCTTCCCTTCTTTTATAAATTTTTTTGGTTTTATTTAACATATATTCATCAAATTCATTTCTGAAAACTTTCTCTAGATATTCTCTATATTCATCTTTCACTTCTAAATAAGCAATCATATTGTTAGTTTTATTAAAGTTTGTTTTATGCTCGCTTAATTCTTCTATTTGCTTATTAAAGTTTCTAATCTCATTATTGACAACTTCAATTTCCACATTTATCTCTTCAATAATTTTATTATATTCATTGTCATTAAAAGAGTACTCGTTAGTAAGATTGTTTGTTTTTAAGGTTAAAAGAGATTTAATCTTCAAAGTTTCATTTTCAAGCTCATTTAATAAATTATTAATTTTACTAGTTTTTATATTAGGTATTTCCAACTTTTGAAACTTCTTGGGGAGTTTTTCTATCACGCTATTAATATTTTGAATCTTCTGATCAATGATATCATTTTCAAAAACTTGTTTTATCTTTTCCCTTAAAACCAACACATAGTCTTTATCTAACGGTCTAAAACATGTTTTGCATATTTTTGGGTTTTCTTGTAAATACTCATCTAATTCTTCTAGATATTTATTTCCGAATATTTCAAATATTTCTTTCATATTTTCATCTAAGTTTTCAGAAAAACTGATTGCTGATTTGTCTGATAGTACCTCTTTAATTTTGTTTCTTAATCCCGCTTTAAACTTATTATATTTTTGAATTTCATTAATTCTATCTGCATCTGTAAAAGAGTTTATTATCTGTTGGTGTTCATTGAGTTCATTAAATAGTGTTTCTATACTATTATCATTTTCATATTGCAAAATTTCTTGTAAGATATCTTCGTCTACCCGTTTATTTTGTTTATATTTAGATTCTATTCTATTTGCTCTCTCAGACCAACTGTCCCCTCCTCTCAATATTTTCAATACTTTATTTATCTCTTTTTTTCTATCAAATTCGTTAACAAAATTTTGATATTTATTTTTTAACCTTGCGACTCTTTCAAGACTTTTTTTGTTGTTCGTCAGTAAATTTGTTAAGTCCTCTTGATCACCAAACATCACAATAGCTTCTAAATTTTCATTTTCACTGAATTTAATTTTATTTTCTATAAATCCATCATCATATATAAAAAAATTCGGTTCTGAGTTTTCGTTTTCAAAATAGTCAACTTTTATCTGTAATGATTCATTAAATAACTCTTCAGCTTGGTTATTTCTGTATTCACTTAAAGCTTTTGCTATAGTGGACTTTCCGCTACCATTCCTTCCAAATACAAGAAAGTCTCTAATTACATCACCATTTCCATTTTCAAAGTTTAAATTTATTTGCTCGTAAGGTAAGTAGTTATTATTAATTTCAATGTTTTTTATACTCATTTAATCCCCTCTTCAAACTAGATTGTTTACCTAGGTTAATAATTTTACAAAATAAGAATTCTGCTTAACTTGCTAAATCTATCTAGACTTTTCGTATAGGTAGAGATTAAAAAAAGAACACCTATTTAAAAACGGTGTTCAATTGTTACTCATACGAATAAAACTCTATTTCTTTGTTTTTCTTAATATCTTTTGTATATTCTTCTTTAGTTAAATAATTAATGTCTTTTTCTTTAGCAAAGTTTACTAATTCTTCTTCACTATCCAAAACTTTTGCTAAATAACTTTCCCCTGTAAATCGACCCTTCATACTTGTATACATTACATAATACTTACCATGAAATTCTTTAGCTGACTTTTTCTTTTTTGTAACTGTATCCAGAGCTTTCTCCATATTAACTGCTATTCTTTTTACAACAGGAACAACAACACTATTGCCAGCTTGTTTATATAATTGGCCGTTCGACATATTTTCAGGTAACTTGAAATCCATTGGAAACCCTTGTGCATTAAATGTTTCTCTAGGAGTTAATTTTCTTATACCGCTATCAGAAAGAATAATTGGAACATTGTGTCCTCCTGTTCCCATATTAGCAGTTAAAGTTGGTACTACTCCTGTCTTATTTTCTCTGACATACTGTCTTCTCCATTGATAAATAGAATACTTTTTTGTAACTTCATCAGACAATTTTTTATAAAAAGGTTGTCTTCCTTCTCTATAATAATATCTATCATCTTTTTGAGATGAAAAATCAATAATATCAATTTGGCACTGGTCAATAATATGTGTATCACTATAATCAGTCGAAAATCTCTGCCATATTTGCGAATCACCAAAAGTATATTTATAAAACTTCGCACCATCATTCCAAGTAAATGATTTATCTGTCATATAGGGATTTTGAATATTGTTAATATCAATTAGTGGATAGGCACATTCTTGCAAAACGAATTTACCTTTATCCCTAGTTATATAATGATATATATTTTTATCTTCAGATAGTCCTAACCTTTCGTAATCAGATCGCATCCTCTCATTTTTTAAACTTGAAATTTTATAAGCTAAATCTTCAAGATTACCTTTTAATATATATGGTTCAATTTCTTTTTGATAACGTTTTAACTGCATCACTTTTTGATATGATGGTGAGGTATTCATCCATGTTTTTAATCCAATTCCTATCCTTTCATTTCCAAATTCAGATAGAATATCATGTGGTGTATTTCCTATATCTACATTTTTAGAATTGAATGATTTTGCATAAACCGTTTCTTGAAATTTAGAGTCTAGATAAGGTATCATGTCGCCTTTTTTCTGTCTGAAAAGATTAGATAAAGCACCATAAACTTTTAAGAACTGAATATATTGATCTTGACCTTCTTTTGTATATTTCTCCCAAACACTCATGATTGTCACCCACTTTAATTTTTATTTAATTATAACAAAAAAGCACACTGCCTTTTAACAGTGTACTATATATATTATTTGTATGAATATAAATCTACTGAGTACTTAATACTCTTTAATAATAATCCAATAATCCTCAACATCAAATCCATATTCCTTTAAGTTTTTAAGCCCTTTTTTATTTAGTTGAAAAGTACAATTTGGACATTTAACTTTATCAATATATTGATTACCAGCTATTGTATTGCAGGTTTGAATATAACCATTTTCATCTTCAATCATATGCTCTTCACTATAGGTGATTTCATCACTATAGTAAGTTACTAATGATTCAGCACCACAACATGGACAATTTAAAATAGCATTGGTAGATTCGAAGTCATTTACAAGTTCTGCTTTTGCTAATTGATAAGCGATTTTGTTTTTTTGTTCGACAAATGTTCCAAAAACTTTACCATAATGACTATAATAAGACGCTCTTCCTAGTTCTTTAAGCACAGCAACTTTACCGATATCTATTTTTTCTTTTTCAAACTCTTTTATTATTAATTCTAATGGATTAATTTTAATACTATTTCCTTTAAACACCCAAAGTTGAGTTTTTTTATACTTTTCCATATAATTTGAACACTTTAGAAACTTAACTGCTAGCGGTAATATATACTTACCAATTAAATAGTCATATGCTTCATACGTAAGCATATTTTCCCCTTTATGCCATATACCATTTCTTATATCATTCAATAAATCCAAAGAAGCTTTATGATTTTTTATAAAGCCAAAATGAATATTTGGTTCTAAGCTAATTAATTTACAAGTTCTATCAAGTAGCGATTTGAAAGCTAATGTATTATTGTTTAATTTTTCATTATCCTCTAATGGTTTATTTGTAATCAATTTTACTAATACCTTAGATTCTCTTGTAATGTCTATAGGTAGCAACTTATGCTCATTTTTTAGTAATTCTTTTAACAACAACTCAAAGAAATGATGAAAGTGTAAAATCGTTTCTGAAAAATTCTCATAGTAATCTTTACTATATGTTTCATGATACGTTCTTTTATCAAACTGTTCTCTAACACTTGCATAACTACAAAAATATGACTTTATCGCAATGTTTAAAGAATTTAACACGATATCATTATTATCATCATCTAATTTGAACAAATTATTTTTTATCTCTTTAATTTCCATATATTCCTCCATTATTCTCTCATATTATTAACTCCATGATGATATTCGTATCACTTATGATAAGCTTCCCCACGCATGATCTTGAATGCTCTGTATACTTGTTCAAGTAAGATGACACGCATCATTTGGTGAGGGAAGGTCATTTTGCTGAAGGATAAGGCGTAATTACTTCTGTCTAGGACGTCTTGATGCAGGCCGTTTGATCCTCCGATGATGAAAGTGAAGTCGCTTTGACCTTGAACCATACGTTGTTGAAGATTTTTGGCTAATCCCTCTGATGTTAACATGTTACCTTTAATCTCTAATGTAATGACTGTGGATTGTGGTTTTACTTTCGCTAACAGACGTTGTCCTTCTTTTTGTTTCACTTGTTCTATTTCTTTATCGCTCATATTTTCTGGTGCTTTTTCATCAGGAACTTCGATGATTTCTATCTTTGTATAAGCACCTAAACGTTTTTGGTATTCTGCAATGGCTTGTTTCCAGTATTTTTCTTTTAATTTGCCTACGGCAAGTACAGTTATCTTCATCACATTCTCCTTATATCTGAATAGTTATTCGAGTTATCCACAGGTTATCCACCTATTCACAGCTTACTGTCTTAATAAGTGGCTTATGTATATAAATTCACTGCTATTCTTGTGTATTTTACCCACATTTCTGTGGTTAACTTGTAGATATGTGGATAACTCTGTTAATAATGTGGGTATTTCTCTGTGGATTGTGCACAATTGTGGGTAACTTATCCTCATTTTGTGCATAACTTTGAGGTCAGTCTTACATAGTTATTCACAGTTTTACGCTTTCTTTACACAAAATTGTGAATAACTACCCTACGTGCACACTACCTTAGAAATTATACATTTTCTCCCTAAGTTTTATCTACACTTTTTCCGTTTTTTGCGATGACTTTTGCGTGTTTTTTTACTTTTCTTCGTAAAAAAACAGCCAATGAAGTGGTTCGCTTCATTGGCTGTCTCAAACTTATTTATATTGTATAAATCGGTGTAGGTTCTGCTTTATCTGTATCGCATAGTAGAACTTCTTTATTTGTATCAATATCATGATGATTTAAGACTTGTCCTACACTCATACGCGCTAAGTCTTTCATATTGTTATCTTGTGATAAGTGAGAAAGATAAATACGTTTCGTGTTGCCTGTAATGACATCACACATTGCCATTGCTGCATCTTCATTTGAGACGTGCCCCATATCACCTAAGATACGTTGTTTAGTTTTCCAAGGGTAACGACACATGCGCAACATATCTACATCGTGGTTACTTTCAAACATGAAGGCATCACTGCCTCTGATCATGCCTTTCATACGGTCTGAAACATAACCTGTGTCTGTAATCATTGTAAATTTCTTGTAGTTATTATGGAAAATATAGAATTGCGGATCAATCGCATCATGCGACACATTGAATGATTCAATATCAAATCCAGCTAATGAGTGTGTTTCATATGGATTGAAAATGAATTTTTGATCCATTGGAATCTTGCTGTCTTTCTTTTCTATCGCTTGCCAAGTTTTTTCGTTGGCATAAATCGGTAATTTATATTTACGCGCAAGCACACCTAATCCTTTAATATGGTCAATGTGTTCATGCGTGACTAAAATCCCATTTAAATCTTGAATATTTTTATCAATCTTACTGAAGAGTTCTTCCATCTTCTTGCCAGTTAATCCAGCATCAACGAGCAGGCTTCCTTTATCACTTTCTACATAAGTGGCATTGCCTGTACTACCACTCGCAAGTACGCTCATACGTATCAAGCGATTCACCCTTTCTAAGTTTCTAACTGTTTTCATTTATTTTGGACATCCGAATACATTTTAATTATTATCTCAAATTATGAGCTGTTTGTTAAAGATACGGCTTGGTCATACTGCCGTTTGAGTGGCCGAACAGTGCCGTCCCTCATCTTTTTTAATTTTTACTTATCTATTGTACACCTAATTGATACAGCTGCCCACCATATCAGCTGAAATTGTTTCACACATTGAACATCCTATGTATAAGAGGAGTACCATCAGATTGATCTCATGATACTCCTCTTTGCTTATTTTATATTGTTGGTTATCTCACAATAATCTTCGGATTTTTTGAAGTCGCTTCAACATAGTACGTTTTCGTTTTGGTACTGCCAGCGTGATTAACTTTAATCTCCCAACTTGCTTGGAGAACTTGAACATTGGTTTCTCTCACTACTGAGTAATATCCTAAACGAATATTAGTGACTGCGTCATTACGTTTTAAATAACGGTTGAAGTATAAAGCTTCAATCGCATTACGCGCACTGATGACATGTTGTGCTTCGTTATTTTCACCTTTTGAAGTACTGAGCTCATGGAGCGCTGTTTGGCGATAACTGCTCGCTTCTTCGTCATCATTAATTTTAAACTTCAACATCGCTTTATCATTGTTCATAATCGGTAAACCATTAAAGGTTTGTTCGAACGTTTCTTCGTTATCATCTGTACTAAATAATTGGTAATCTTCACCTTTATAAATATTTTTCTTCATGTACATTTTAAGGCTGGTTACTTGATCATTGCTGACGCTAATCGGTGGGCTGATGTTACCTTGTGCGATTTTACCATCATCTTCTGTTTTAACTTCGTCTTTTGATTTCGCGTAATTCGTGAAATCTTTAGAACGGCCTGTGACTAGTTGAACTTTCAATCCTCTGACATCTGGTAATTCTTTAGGAATACTGATTTCTTCTTGTCTGAAGTTGACTTCATTATTCCCTTCAGCATCATTAATGTAAGATTTGTTGATTTTATTCACATACATCACAGCTAACATTATATTGATGATGAGAAACACGAAAATGAAGAGTGTCTTTGCGTACTTCCAATTCATGACTTAAGCCCTCCATTCTCGTAAGCATACCATTCACCATCATACTGCACATACCACTGTGGTACATACTCACTATTACGCTGAACTTCCATGTCATCTTCTTCTCGATCTTTCATCGTATAACCAATCGTGATATTCGTTATTTTCTTAAAGTCGATGGATGGATTATTCGCTAAGTTAGAACGTACTGTTTCTGCGCCAGGGAGTTTTTCCTTTTCTTCACCGCTATCAATGGTGATATTGCTTTTTAATAAAGAGCGTCCATAACTGAAAATACCTTTCTCACCCCAAGCCACTTGGATGGTACTTAAGTTATTTTCGTTAAATACAGGTACACCATTTAAAAACATTTGATAAGTTAACTCACCAGACTCATCATCCGTATCAAAGAGGCGGAAATCATCTGTAAAACCACCATGTGCGTTAATAAAGTCAAACGTACTAGGAATCGTTTCTAACATATTCTTAGATTTTGATTCATCTTCAGATAAGTTCATATAACGATAGAGTTCATTTTTAGAATCATATGTTGCGACACCTGTATTATTGTTGTAAGTCGTATTACCGCTTTTCGTACTACGCACCACTACAGAATCATTAAAGAGTATAAAATTCATCGTTTCCACACTAATGTGATTAAAAATCGTACGGTACGTTTTTAAATGTTGCGGCTTTTCAGGCGCAAAGATATGCGTTGCCGCATCAATTGTATTTCTATTCGTAATAATATCTGCGAATGGTATTAAATTTGGTTTGATTTTACCTACTAAGTCATTAACCTTGTTGCTTGGAATAGATGTTGTCATACGCATCACACGGTGATGGTCACTGCTGATGGCGTAAATGACTGCTGTATCCTTTTGCTCTGCATCAATCAATAAACGATTGAACTCATACTTATTTGAGACCTTCGCATCCATATTCAAAACTTGACCCAAATACATAGATAAAGGCATATCATACGCAAAGTCTAACACCAAGAAGTTATCGCTGAGTTCCGGAATAAATAGGTTATGCGCATGATAGACTTCATGAGCATCTTCAACCTCTTGATTCTTTAATACCTTCACAATATTACGGTTAATCGTACGGGTTTCTAAAGCACCTGTGAACTTATCATCATTCGAATACACCACTTGATACGGCGAAATAACACTCGCCATAGGTTCTGAATTCGCTTTGCCGATGGTATTCTGATTTGTTTTCTTATTATCTTGGCTTTCAAGATTCGCAAGGTCTGGTGAGAAATTCCACATTAAATATGTCAGCACAATACTCATTAAGACTAAAAGTGTGAGAATCACGGATTTTGCTGCTTCTTTATGCCTCATCCCAATCACCATCTTCTATAACTTCACACGGTAATGTGATGAAGATTGAGGTACCTTGTCCCTCGACACTATTTGCCCAAATACGTCCGTTATGTGCTTCCACAATTTCTTTTGAAATCGCAAGACCTAAACCTGTACCGCCCATCTTACGTGTACGTGCTTTATCTACACGGAAGAAACGATCAAAGATTTTATCCACTTTATTAATCGGAATACCAATACCATTATCTTTAATACGAATCGTCATGCGGTTATACAATGGATTCGGTTTCACGTGAAACTCAACACGCTTGCTGCCGCGTGAGTATTTCATCGCATTCGTAATGACGTTATCAAACACTTGCATCATCTTATCTGGATCAATTTCCGCAAAGATTGTTTCATCAGGAATGTCACGCACAAATGTTACATCTTTTGAAGCCATCTCATGACGGTTGATGATTTTATTAATGAACATATTAAAGTCCACAATTTCTTTAGTGATTTGTTCTGTATCATTATCCATACGTGATAAATTCAATAAGTCATTAACCAAGCGAATCATACGTACCGTTTCTTCTCTTGTTACAGATAAGAACTGCGGCGCAATTTCAGGATCTTGCCAAGCGCCTTCTTCTAGAGCTTCTAAATAACTGTTCATCGAAGTTAATGGCGTACGCAACTCATGTGAAACATTCGCAACGAATTCACGACGTTCTTGTTCTACTTGTTGTTGTTCTGTTACATCATGTAACACCGCAATGTAACCTGTCACAAAGCCTGTGTCTTGTACAATTGTACTGAAGCTGACACGCGCAATAATACCTTCCGCTTCATTAATATCTAACAAGAAGCTATTATTATTTTCCTGCATCTCATCTAACGCGAATTCATCTTCTAAATCTAAGACACCCAACATGTTGTAACCCATAACATCTTCTTTAGACATACCTAACATCTTTAATGCCATATCGTTCACAATACGCACACGTCCACGTCTGTCCGTCGCAATGACCCCATCACTCATATGTGTGATAACTGAGTCCAAACGACGTTTCTCACTTTCCGTATTCGCTTGTGCTTCTTGTACACGTTTTGACAAGTTGTTGAAGGCTAATGCCAGTTCACCGATTTCATCATTACCATAGATTTTTACACGTTGCGTATAATTACCTTTTGACATTTCAACCGTTTGGTTACGCATATCCGTAATCGGTTTAGTAATCGTACGCGCAATGAAGAATCCGAGTAATCCTGTGATAAATAAAGAAATCGCAGTACCTACAATGAAGATTTGGTTAAAGTTGTTTAATTGATCATAAACACTATCGATATCCGCTTCAATATAAATATCACCGATAACACCTTTAGACGACTTCACAGGCAAGTTATAAATCCATACACGCTGTTTACCTTTACCATAGTCTTTCAACATCGTATGGTCATTCGCTTGTCCTAATGAAAGTGCCTTTTGAATAGAGGTATCATTGGCTTTTTGATTAATGATACTGTTAGAAGATTGTTTCGTCGACGCGACTATAATTTGATCTTTATCAATATAGTTGATTTGTTCAATTTCTTGGCGGTTCGCATATTCATTAAGTAATTCTTGAATCTCTTTTTGCGTATTGACTGATTTGTCTTCTTCATTGACCTTCTCCACGTTGATCTCAATTTGTTTCGCATACTGCGAAATATTGTTTTTGAATGTTTGTGTTAATTCACGTTCTAAGTTATTGGTAAAATATAAACCAATAATCTGCATCCCAATAATAATTAACAAGACATAAACAATCACGAGCTTCGTGTGAAGGGACTGAAATTGTTTAAGCCATTTCATATACTATGGCCTCAGTCGTGCTGCTGCAAGAAGTATCCGACACCGCGGCGTGTCACGATATATTCTGGATGTGACGGATCATCTTCGATTTTTTCTCTTAAACGACGGATTGTAACATCGACCGTACGTACGTCACCGAAGTAATCATAGCCCCATACCGTTTGCAGTAAGTGTTCACGTGTCATAACTTGTCCCATATGGTTCGCTAAATAATGGAACAATTCAAATTCACGATGTGTCAATTCAATATCTTTGCCGCGTTTCTTAATAGAATACGCATCTGGGTAGATGACAATATCTTTAATTTTAATTTCGTTCGGCGCATTATTTGCTTCTTGCGGTTGTGTATATTGACGACGTAAGTTCGCTTTCACACGTGCAATCAATTCACGTGTGCTGAAAGGTTTCGTCACATAGTCATCCGCACCTAGTTCTAAACCAAGCACCTTATCAATTTCTGAGTCTTTTGCCGTCAACATAATAATCGGCATTTCATATTTCTTACGTACTTCACGGCAGACTTCCATACCATCTCTGCCTGGAAGCATAATATCTAAGAGTACGATGTCTGGTTCTTCTTCATAAATTAAGTCAATCGCATCATTTCCGTCATATGCACAAAAGACTTCATAACCCTCTTTTTTCAAGTTAAATTCTAGAATATCAGCAATAGGTTTTTCATCGTCTACTACAACTACTTTTCTCGCCATAATCCTAAACCTCATTTCTAATCATAATCGTACATGAATAATTTTATTTAGACATAAGTATCTACTATATAATTTACCATTTCTAGCACGCCAATTCTATTTTTCATACCAAATTAATTCTATTATTGACTATCTATTTTTTCGGGTAAAAGACATTATGTGAAGATATTGTAAATTTTATGTGGATTGCAGAAATGGAGATGTCTAAAAGAGAGGATTCATGCATGTTTATGCTATTGTAACATTTCATTACATTTTATACCTTGATTTTGTTTTTTAATAGCACGTTATCTAATTATAAAACTAACTATCTTAAACATAAAACAAGAAAAAGACAAAATAAAAATGCCCACCCTATTGGATGAGCATTGTACGGTCTCGACGGGAATCGAACCCGCGATCTCCTGCGTGACAGGCAGGCGTGTTAACCGCTACACTACGAGACCTAAAATGGTGACTCCTACGGGACTCGAACCCGTGTTACCGCCGTGAAAGGGCGGTGTCTTAACCGCTTGACCAAGGAGCCGTTTTTCAAGCACAAGATAGATTATAGCACAGCTCTTTAAAAAAACACAAGCAATTTTTAAAGTTTTTTTGTATAATTTTTACATAACCCATTTTAGGAGGCAAATTATGAATCAATCCACGCACTCTGGGGGTCATACAAAGAAAGAGAAAAAACTGTCTCTCACACAAATTATTATACGTATCCTTTTCTTAACGATAGGTTCAATGCTTACGGCAGTAGGACTTGAACTCTTCTTAGTTCCAAATAAATTGTTAGATGGCGGGATCGTCGGTGTTTCGATTATCTTATCTCATCTAACAGGTTTATCACTCGGTGTGTTTATCTTTATTCTTAACTTACCGTTTTTCTTCTTAGGTTATAAACAGATTGGTAAAACATTTGCGGTATCTACGCTTTATGCGATTACTGTCTTATCTATCGGAACTATGTTGCTCCATGATATCCCTGCAGTCGTTAGAGAACCTTTACTTATCACCATCTTCGGTGGTGCCATTGTCGGTATCGGTGTCGGTTTAGTCATCCGAGCCGGCGGTAGTATGGATGGAACAGAAATTATGTCCATTCTCGTGCATAACCGTTTGCCATTTTCAGTCGGTGAAATCGTGATGATCTTCAACTTCTTTATTTTCGCAGTCGCTGGTTTTGTATTCACATGGGAAAGTGCCATGTATAGTGTTGTCGCTTATTTCATCGCTTTTAAAATGATTGATTTAATTTTAATCGGTTTAGATGAATCAAAAGCGGTCTGGATTATTAGTGATGAGTATAAAGAAATTGGAGAAGCGATTAACGACCGTTTAGGGCGTGGTGTGACGTACTTACACGCAGAGGGTGCCTATACAGGCGATCCGCGTAAAGTCGTCTTCACGGTCATCACACGTGTTGAGGAAGCGAAATTAAAAGAAGTCGTTATTCAAATCGATCCGAACGCCTTCTTATCCTTCGGTAATGTTTCTGAAGTACGTGGCGGACACCATCGTAAGAAAAAAATTCATTAAACTTCATCATAAGCTTTATGAATACAAAAAATGCAATGCAGGTTCATACCCGCATTGCATTTTTCTATATCATTGATTTTAAGTTGCTGTAATTACAACTTATTATTTTTAAATTATGACCATAAAGGTTTTAACATATTTGTTTGTGTACGGTCTGGACCTACAGAGAAGATTGAGATACCTACGTTACATAACTCAGAAATACGTTCTAAGTAACGACGTGCGTTATCTGGTAATTCTTCTAATGATTGTACGCCTGTAATATCTTCAGACCAACCTGGTAATTCTTCGTAAATTGGTTTACAACGGTTCAACGCGTTTAAGTTTGCTGGGTATTCAGTGATTTCTTCACCATCTAACTCATACGCAACACAGATTTTAACTGTATCTAAACCAGTTAAAACGTCGATTGAGTTGATAGATAAGTCAGTAATACCACTTACACGACGTGAATGACGTAATACCACTGAGTCGAACCAGCCGACACGACGTGGACGTCCTGTAGTTGTACCATATTCACGACCCACTTCACGGATATGATGACCATCTTCATCGAATAATTCAGTAGGGAATGGACCATCACCTACACGTGACGTATACGCTTTACATACACCGATAACTTTAGATACTGATGTTGGTCCGATACCGCCGCCGACAGTAACGTTACCAGCAATTGGGTTACTTGATGTAACGAATGGGTATGTACCATGGTCGATGTCTAACATAACCCCTTGTGCACCTTCGAATAATACACGTTCATTAGCTACAAGTGCATCATCTAATAATTTAGGTGTGTCTGTTACATATTCTTTTAAGCGTTGACCAGCTGCATAGTATTCTTCGAAGATATCTTCGAAAGCTGGTGCTTCTTCATTAAACATACCTTTAAAGTATGCTGCTTTGTGTTCAAGATTTGCTTTTAATAAGCGTTCGAATGTTTCTTTGTCTAATAAATCCGCCATACGGATACCGATTCTTTGTGCTTTATCAACGTATGCTGGGCCGATACCTTTCTTAGTCGTACCGATTTTGTTATCACCACGAAGACGTTCTTCATACTCATCTTGTAATAAGTGGTAAGGCAAAATAACCTGTGCACGATTTGAAATGCGCAAATTATTTGTTGGAATGCCGCGTTCATTTAATGCGTCCAACTCTTTTAATAATGCAACCGGATCAACTACAACACCGTTACCGATAACAGATAGTTTATCTTGATAGAAAATGCCTGATGGCACTAAGTGTAATTTATAAGTTTCTCCGCCGAATTTGATTGTATGTCCTGCGTTATTTCCGCCTGAAAAACGTGCAATAACGTCCGCTTGTTCTGCTAAAAAGTCTGTGATTTTACCTTTACCTTCGTCTCCCCATTGTGTCCCAACAACTACGATTGATGACATAAGAGCACCTCCAAGTTATTCTCAATTAACCATTCAATATTCTATCAATTGTAAGCGTGTAATGCAAATAGAAAACGAACATTAAATATTACAGATTTTTGGCAGTTCAGTGAACACTCAAACTTTCACAAAAGTGATATAAACCCTTTAATACCAATGTTTTATACCGTTTATCACACTTTATATTATACATACTTATTGACAATATAACCCTTTTAAATCGACTTAAAACCGTACATTCAAACTTAACATTAGTTTATTGTACGTAAAAATATTTTTAAATTCGTTTCTATCTCGCCTTATTTTTTCTAATTTCCCATTAAAAAAAGACCAAAACGCGCGTTTGGTCTTTTTAAATTCATCTATAATTTCATTTTTAATTTTTACATCATATCTGCATGTGCATAATCAATGTCCGTGAATTTGTTGTACTGCTTCATGAAGTGCAATTTAACAGTTCCTGTCGGGCCGTTACGCTGCTTCGCAATAATGACTTCAATTTCACCATTATCATCATTTGTGACAGGTTCCATGCCGCCATCGTCATCTTCTTCACCGTCTTCACGATTATAGTAATCATCACGATATAAGAAAGCAACGATATCCGCATCTTGCTCGATAGAACCTGATTCACGGATGTCACTCATCATTGGGCGTTTATCTTGTCGTTGTTCAACACCACGAGATAACTGACTCAGTGCAATAACCGGACATTCTAATTCACGTGCAATCGCTTTTAACGTTCTTGAGATTTCAGATACTTCTTGTTGACGGTTATCAGACATACGAGAACCGCTTCCCATAATCAACTGTAAGTAGTCGATCACAATCATATCTAAACCATGCTCTTGCTTGAGTCGACGACACTTAGAACGTAAATCTGTAATTCTGATACCCGGTGTATCATCAATAAAGATTTTCGTTTTAGATAACTTACCGACTGCCACTGTGAAACGATTCCAGTCTTCATCTGTCATCGTCCCAGTACGTAAACGGTTCGAGTCTACATTTCCTGAACTACAAATCATACGTGTTGCTAATTGGTCTGCACCCATCTCTAGCGAGAAGATACCGACCGTATAATTACTTTCATGGGTCGCAACTTTTTGCGCAATATTCAATGCGAAGGCAGTCTTACCTACCGAAGGACGTGCAGCTAAAATAATTAAATCATTTCGGTTAAAGCCTGCAGTCATCTGGTCTAAATCACGATAGCCTGTCGGGATACCTGGCGTTTGACCACTATTTTGGTCTAACTCTTCAGCATTCTCATAGACTTGTCCTAAGACGTCTCTGATATCTTTAAACCCTTCAGATTCTCTCGTAGATGCGAGTTCTAAAATCTTACGCTCTGCATCACTTAAAATATCATCTAAATCAAGTTCTGAATCATAACCGTCTTTCGCGATTTGATCTGCGACACGAATCAAATTACGTTTCGCAGCTAATTTATAAACAATCTCGCGATAGTACTCAATATTTCTTGTCGTCGGCACATTGCTAGCGAGCTCCGCAAGATATTGCGGGCCGCCCGCTTCACTCAATGTCCCTTCAGATGTCAGCTGGTCCATTAAGGTTACGACATCTATTTCACTATTTTCCTCAAAGAGGTGCATCATCGCACGGAAGATGTGTTGGTGAGCGCCTCTATAAAAGGACTCAGGAAGTAAGACTCCCTGAGTTTCCCCCATGAGCTGTGGATCAATAATAATGGCACCTAAGACAGATTGCTCAGCTTCGTTGTTATGCGGCATCTGGTTTTGTTCATACATTCCATCCATTTTTTGATTACACCTCTAATTATTTCATTGCTTATTTTTGTTCAACAGTGTGAACACGGATTGTACCATCGACTTTTTTGTCTAATTTTACTGGTACATTTGTATAACCTAAGGCATGGATACCGTTAGGTAAGTCCATTTTACGTTTATCAATTTTGATATCGTGTTGTTTTTGTAAGGCTTGTGCAATTTGTTTTGTGCTGACAGAACCGAATAATTTGCCGCCTTCACCTGATTTAGCTGTGACTTCTACTTCGATGTCTTCAAGACGTTTTGCTAATGCTTTCGCATCTTCGATTTCTTGTTCTCTTTCTTCTTCGGCACGTTTGTTTTTAAGTTCTAATTGTTTCAAGTTACCTGGTGTTGCTTCTACTGCAACATTTTTCTTGAATAAGAAGTTTTGTGCGTAGCCTACAGGTACGTCTTTAACTTCGCCTTTCTTACCTTTACCTTTAACATCTTGTGTGAAAATTACTTTCATTGTCCTTCACTCCTACTAATTTGTTCATCTATTGCTTGTTGTAATTGTTCTACTGCTTCATCTACTGTTACACCTTTAATTTGCGTGGCAGCATTTGTTAAATGTCCACCGCCGCCTAAAGCTTCCATTGTCAGTTGGACGTTGATAGAGCCGAGTGAACGGGCTGAAATACCCACTAAGTCATCTTCTCGTCTAGCCACTACATAAGAGGCCTCTACACCATCTAAACTTAACAATTCGTCTGCAGCTTGTGCAACTGTAACAGGGTGATAGATTTTATCATTAGATCCGTGTGCCACCGCAATACCATTGCTTTGCAGTTTCACAGTACGGATAAGTTCTGAACGATTAATGTACGTATCAATATCATCTTTTAAGAAGTGCTGCGTCAAGATCGTATCTGCACCATGTGCTCTTAAGTAACTTGCCGCATCAAAGGTTCTTGAACCTGTACGTAATGTGAAGTTACGCGTATCGACAATAATACCTGCATACATAATCGTTGATTCTAATCTTGTCAGACGTTGTTCTGTCGGTTGGTATTCAAGGAGTTCCGTCACAAGCTCAGCTGTAGAGCTGGCATAAGGTTCCATATATACCAATAATGGATGAGAGATAAAGCTTTCACCACGACGGTGATGGTCGATCACGATTTTACGGTTTGCTTTATTTAAAATGTTCTCATCTAATACCATTTCTGGTTTATGTGTATCAACAACAACTAATGTCGTTTTCGATGTCATAATATCCCACGCATCATCTGATGTGATGAAACGTTCTTTTAATTCTGGTTTCTTATCAATTTCATCCATCACACGACGTAATGTCGGATCGATATCTTCTTCATTTAACACAACATAAGCATCTAAGTTATTCATCATCGCAAAGCGTGAAACACCGATAGCTGCACCGATTGCGTCTAAGTCAGGACGTTTATGTCCCATAATGATAACTTTGTCGCCTTCCATCAAGATATCTTTTAAAGCATGTGAGATAACACGCGCACGTACACGTGTACGTTTTTCCATCGGGTCAGTCTTACCGCCATAGAATCTTACATTACCATTGATATGTTTGATTGCGACTTGGTCACCACCACGGCCAAGGGCTAAGTCTAAACCTGATTGTGATAATTCCCCTAAGTCAATCAAGTTCTCTGAACCTTCACCGACACCAATACTTAATGTCAATTGTGCGCGGTAACCTACACTCTTTTCACGTAGGTTTCGCAACAAGTCGAAATTTGATTCTTCTAATTGGTCAAGAATACGACGGTTTAAATACGCTACGAATTGGTCTGAACTATAACGCTTGAAATAGATATCATACTCAGAAGCCCAACGACTGATGACACGTGTGACCATAGAGTTGATTTCAGAACGCTGTGTATCGTTCATATTTTGTGTGATTTCATCGTAGTTATCAAGGAATAAGGTTGCGATAACTGGTTTTGATTCTTCATATAATTCATACGTGTGTATTTCTTCGGTAATATCAAAGAAATATAAAACATGTTCATCTTCTGAATAACGCACACGATAATGATAATTGCCATCTGTAATTTCAATCTCTTGCGTCTTCTCTAATTGTTTCAGAATGTTCGGGTACACTTCATTTATCGGATCTGAGATAACATTACGATCCAATCGTTCAGACATGAAATGGTTCATCCATTCTACATCTTCATTCTCATCAAGAACAATGATGCCAATTGGCAAACTTTTAATCGCGATACTATTGCCAGCTGATATCTGTCCGCTTAAATCATCTACATATTGATCTAATCGTATGAATGCATTACGAAACGCAAATGCACTGATAATAATCATCACAAGTAAGACTGCAGTTGCGATACCAGCAATCAATTGGTTAAAGATAAACCAAACAACAACTAATGCGATTGCAGTTAATACCATAAGCAAGAAAGGAATAAACAGTGCTTTCTTCGTAGATTGACGATTCATTCTGTCACCTCAAATCATTTTTTAATAAATCGTTTTAAATTGAATGTAATATCTACAACACCCAGTAAGCCGATAATCGGTATCACAGGTGTCAGTAAAAATCCTATAACCATTAATAAAATGCCCACACCTACCGGCATACGTTTCGCTTTCGCAAAGTAAGCAATGAAACTTAAACCTTGGATGAACATAATGAATGATAAGATAACTTGCATATTTAAAACGATACTTTGGAACGTGCCAGGTTGCGTTGCGAACATGACACAAAGTAATACTATAAAGTAAATGTATGCGAGTACACGTTTAAACTGCCATGCATATAACGGTTTAAACACTGGGGTTGCTATTTTAAACTTACGTAAAATCGGAAACGATACAATCAAGTTAATGAGTATCATAATAAAAATAACGATAATCGTATAACTAGGTAATTGAACTGCTAATTGTCTAAAACCTTCTTCTAACACACTACGTGAAGAAGCATCTAGTCCACTCATTGCCATTGCTTGATACATTTGATCTTTAAATGGTTTCACAAGCACTTGTGAAAGCGGAAGTTTATCGAAGACTTGAAGCAGCATAAAGCCTGCCAAACTGATGATACTCATATATGTAGTTGCGATATAGAGTATACGTTCTTTCGATGTACGTTCTTTTAATAATTGCCCTACTATCAAACTCAAAATCAAAATGAAGATGATATAACTCAGTACACCCTCACTTCCGAACAGGACAGTTAAAATAACTGTAATCAGTGCGGCAATACCGAAAGACATAATAGACTTATGCCATAGAATAATACCAGGCACCGTTGCAATAAAAAATAAGATGAGTCCGGCAACCGGTATAACATAGGTGACTGCCACAATAATCAGCAATGCCAATGTTGCAAGTAGCGTCGCCTTCAGGTCTATTTTTGCAAACAAATTCGCCACTCCTATACTTTAGTAACTATAAGAATTATTTTAACATAGTTGGCAAGAATCACCTACTTGATATCACTAGCTTGCTACATGTTTTTAACAGCATAGATAAAGTTCAATTTCTTCAGTTGTATCTTATCAACTATACCCAATATTTTATAATGTTTCCCTTCAGAAAAGTGAGGTATATAATAAATAAAGCATTTATATTATAACAACTATGGAGGAGATTTTATGACAGCTGGAAGTATCGTTACATATTCTATTGTAGGTTTGTTATTAATTGCAGCGATGATCATTTTATTTATTGAAACGAAAAAACCTAAGCAAGTAAGAAATCAAAAAATGACGACCATCGCTTTATTACTCACTACCGCATCAACTCTAATCATCTTCATTTTTAGTTTGATTCAATCACTCTCTTAACTAAACAAGAAAGACTTGGACTCTATCCATTTGTTAAATTTTTATTAATTCCCGAAAACGCTATCGTAATATATTGCAAACCACGTTATAATGAGAGTGATAAAAAAAGATTTAAACGAAGAAGGAGTACCAGAAGTATGCAGAAAGTTTTCTTAGCTGGAAGCAGTCTTGCGCTGTTCTTCACAAGCATTTTATGTTTCGTATTGCATGCCTTAATTAAAATGAGCATTACAGGTCTCATCTTTTTAAACGCAGGAAATTTTCTGATTCCACTAGGTTGTGCATTTGTGACACTAAGTATTATGAGTGTCATCGCATTTCTATATGTTGATACCGCTGAGCAATCAGAAACACAAAACCAAGAGTGATAAAGTTAGACTGACGCTTGTCTGAAGTAAGACATCCATTCGTCTACAAACTCTTTAACAGCAACACTTTCAAACTATTCTATTTCAACTGATTATCCTTAGAGGGTAGTCGGTTTTTCTTTGTGTTTCAGGAAATAACAAGACGGGAAATATTAATTTTCCATATAAAAAGAGGACGCTATGTTGGTAAGGCATAGCGTCCATGTGGTAGGTAAATATATATATTGGAACGAGGTTGGATCATCTTAATTCGTTTTCCAACTACTCGATGATCCCATTTATTTTGTTGCAGGGCCGATTTTTTCTTTTCCGCCCATGAACGGTACCAATGCTTTAGGAATCGTAATTGATCCATCAGCGTTTTGGTAATTTTCAACAATTGCTGCAAACGTACGACCTACTGCTAAGCCGCTTCCGTTCAATGTATGAACTAATTCTGGTTTAGCATCTTTGTCGCGTTTGAAACGAATGTTAGCACGACGTGCTTGGAAATCTGTCATGTTAGAGCATGAGCTGATTTCTTTGTAGTCTTGATAACTTGGAAGCCAAACTTCTAAGTCATATGTTTTACTTGAACTGAAACCTAAGTCGCCAGTACAAAGAATGACACGACGATATGGTAATTCAAGTTCTTCTAAGATTGCTTCTGCGTCGCTTGTTAACTGTTCTAATGCATCCCAAGAATCTTCAGGTTTTTCAAAACGTACCAACTCAACTTTATCGAATTGGTGTAAACGGATTAAGCCACGTGTGTCACGTCCGGCAGAACCCGCTTCACTTCTGAAGCAAGCTGACTGTCCAGTGAACTTGCCTGGCAATTTATCTGCAGACAAGACTTCTTCGCGGTAGAAGTTAGTTAACGGTACTTCCGCAGTAGGAATCATGTAAAGTCCTTCTTTTTCAATCTTGAATAAGTCTTCCTCGAATTTTGGAAGTTGACCTGTGCCATACATAGAATTTGCATTCACAAGTTGTGGTACCATCATTTCAGTATAGCCGTGCTGTGTTGTATGTTTTGTTAACATGTAGTTCATTAATGCACGTTCTAACTGTGCACCTTCATTTGTTAAGAAGACGAAACGCGCACCAGATACACGTGCAGCACGTTCGAAATCTGCCATACCTAATTCTTCAACTAAATCCCAGTGTGCTTTCGCTTCAAAGTCGAATTCACGAGGCGTACCCCATTTTTTCACTTCAATGTTTTCTTCATCAGTTTCGCCTTCTGGCACATCATCATGCATGATATTAGGGATTGTAGATAATTTATAATGTAAGTCATCATCCACTTCGTTTAACTCAGTATCGATATCTTTGATTTTATCGCCAAGTTCTCTCATTTGTTTAATGACATCATCCGCATTTTCTTGATTGCGTTTTTTCTCAGCGATTTCACCGCTTACTCGGTTACGTTCAGCTTTCATTTCTTCTGCTTTACCGATTAACTCACGGCGTTTACCATCAAGTTCTAATACTTTGTCCACGATTTGTGGGTCCATTCCGCGTAATCTTACTTTCTCTTTCAAGCGATCCGTTTCGTTTCTAAACAATTTAATATCTAACATGTGTCAGTCATCCTTTCAAAATAAGTGTCGGGGTATTTAAATTCAAATTAATAATATAATTAGAGCAGCTGAAAAAAGAATAAAAAAATACCACGCCCCTACAAGGGACGTGGTATTACGTGTTGCCACCCTATTTAACAGTATGTATCAAATTAATTGATGCACACTGCACTCTCTCTAAAATAACGGTTAAACCGGTTGTTCTCTCAAATGCAGGTAGATTCGTCACGTAGTCTTAATTGCTTATTCACACCAACCATAAGCTCTCTGGAATTAATAACTAGGATTACTTATCCTGCGAACAATGTCTTATGAACTTAACTTCACTATAGCAAATAGTTATTTAAATTGCAACTCAAATATAAAATTTTTCTGAATTCAAGAAAAATTCATGTTATTTGCATTCTGCATCAGTATACGCTGCTTGCTGTAAATAACGCGATACTTGCATGATATCATGATGGAATTGACGGTCTTCTGTAATGGATGGCGTAATATTTCTTAACGTCTCATATTTCTCAAGTGAGCGTGGCGATAATTGATCAATACCTTTTAATTCTACCGCTTGCAGCGCAATAATTAATTCAATCGATAACACTCTACGCGCATTATCCACAATTTGATAGCCATGTCTTGAACCAATTGTACCCATAGAGACATGATCTTCTTGGTTCGCAGATGAAGGAATAGAATCCACACTCGCAGGATGCGCCAATGTTTTATTTTCTGATACTAAACTCGCTGCCGCATACTGCATAATCATCGCACCACTTTGTAAGCCTGGTTCAGGACTTAAGAAAGCAGGTAAACCACCATTCAATTGTGGATTTACTAAACGTTCTAAACGACGTTCTGCGATATTCGCAAGTTCACTTACCGCAATTTTCAAGAAGTCTAACGCATATGCAACAGGTTGACCATGGAAGTTGCCGCCTGAAATAACTAATGTTTCATCACCTTCATGGAAGATTAACGGATTATCATTCGCCGCATTCATTTCACGTTCTAATTGTTGTTTCACAAATTTCAATGTTTCAAAGCTTGCGCCATGAACTTGCGGAATACAACGTAACGTATACGCATCTTGAACTCTGATTTCACCTTGTGTCGTCGTTAACTGAGAATCCTCTAACCAATACAACATACGATCTGCGACTGCACTTTGTTCAGGGAAATTACGCGCATCATGTACTTCAGGACGATACGCATCCGTAATACCGTTTAACGCTTGATGTGTTAACGATGCAATCCATTCTGATTGATAAGCTAACGCTTCCGCTTCAATCCAGCTGATGACACCTTGTGCTGTCATAGCTTGTGTCCCGTTAATCAACGCCAAACCTTCTTTGGCAGATAACGCTAACGGTTCACGACCTAATTCATGTAAGACCTCAATACTCTCTTTTTCTTCTTGTTGATAAAAGACTTTGCCTTCTCCAATTAAAGCTAACGCAAGATGAGATAGAGGTGCTAAGTCACCTGAAGCGCCTAATGAACCTTGTTGTGGAATAATCGGAATAATACGTTCATTAATAAAATAAACTAATTGATCAACTAAATCAGTTGTGACACCTGAATGACCTTTCAACATTGTATTCAAACGTAAAATCATCATCACAAGTGCAACATCGTGAGAAAACGGATTACCTGTACCGCAAGCATGTGAACGAATCAAGTTCACTTGAAGTTGATTATATTGCTGCGGATCGATTAAGACATCACTAAATAAGCCGAAGCCTGTTGTAATTCCGTAAATCGTTTCTTTATTTTTAATAATATCTTCTACAATGGCACGACTTTGTTTAACGCGTTCCATCGCATCAGATGAGATTGTTACCTTATCTTGCTGGTGTAAAAATTTTTTTATATCTTCAATTGTGAGCGATGCTCCGTTTAATTCTAGTGTCAATTGAATTACCCCCTCAGAAAATAAATGTATACAATTATCCCAAGTATACGCTTACATTTTTAGAAGGACAATAGATTCTGCCAAAGCCGTAGCGTGTTAATACGTCACTAGTTTAGCACGCTAAATTTAAATAACAGTTTTCTATCCAGCCAGACAATATGAGTTAAACAAAGGTAATCTTCACCCGTTCATCCTTACGCTCACAAGACTTTACAAAACGTTCAATAAGTCTTCGCAAGGAAAGTGTTGACTTACCTAAACGATAGGTATAAGATGTTGTAATGCATTGAGAAACAATCAACATTACAGGTATGAAAGGCTCACTCCAATGACAGGGGTGTGCTTAAATTTTATAAATAATCAAATACATCGAAAACCTAAAGCTCCATTGTATGAAGCTTAAGTGTAAAATGAATGGGTTATGGAGGGATTATGGTGGAAATTTTAACAGATGTTACGATTCCAAAACGAAAAGATGAGACGCACAAAGGAGATTACGGCAGAATCTTATTAATTGGCGGAAACGCAAATTTAGGCGGCGCAATTATTATGGCTGCACGTGCATGTGTGTATAGCGGAAGCGGTTTGATTACAGTTGCAACACACCCGACAAATCATGCAGCTTTACATTCACGCTGTCCTGAAGCGATGGTCGTGGACATTAATGATACGAAGATGTTAACAAAACTTATTGAAACATCAGACAGTATTTTAATCGGCCCTGGACTTGGCCTAGACTTTAAAGGCAATAATGCGATGACATTCTTACTTCAAAATATCCAACCGCATCAGAACCTGATTATTGATGGTGATGCGATTACAATTATGAGTAAATTAAAAGTAGAAGTACCTAAGTGTCAAAATGTTGTGTTCACACCACACCAAATGGAATGGGAAAGATTAAGCGGCATTCCAATTGAGGAACAAACTTATGAACGTAACCGTGAAGCTGTAGATCAAATACACTCTGCAGTTGTCTTAAAACAACATGGCACAGAAATCTATTTAAAAGATAACACGTACAAATTAGAGATTGGTACACCAGCTATGGCTACTGGCGGTATGGGTGATACATTATCAGGTATTATCACAAGTTTTATCGGTCAGTTTGACGACTTTGATTATGCGGTTAAAACTGCGACTTATGTGCATAGTTATATTGGTGAACACTTATCTAAAGAAATGTACGTTGTTCCGCCATCAAACTTAATTGCGGAAATCCCATATGCGATGAAGCGTTTAGAAGAAAAAGAAAATTAAACTTAATCTATTAAGAGTAATAAAAAAGCTTTCTGCTTAACCTAGTGGTTTTGCAGAAAGCTTTTATTTTATCTATTCACTTAAATTATTCTTCTTCGTTATCTTCATCTTCTGAATCTGCGTTTTCAATATCTTCGTTCACGCGATCCATGAAGTCTTGTCTTAATTCAGTGCGTTCACCGTCTTCTTCTACAGTTTCATCTAATTCTTCTGTATGAATTGTACGGTCATCATCTTCTGATTCGACGACTTGTTCACTGATTGTTGGTGTTGGACCATTTTCACCTGGTTCAGTTTCATCTTCAGAAGTACCTTCTAATTCATCTTCTGGTTCTTCTTGAACTTTCGCAACCGTAGAAACAAATTGTTCATCACTCAAGCGGATTAATCTTACCCCTTGTGCTGAACGTCCGTTTTGTGAAATGTCACCGACATCGATACGGATAATCACACCATGGTTTGTGACAATCATTAAGTCCTCTTCGCCTGTTACTGTTGTGATGCAGACGATATCACCATTTTTCTCAGTAATCGTAGCTGTTTTGATACCTTTACCGCCACGGTTAGACACACGGTATTCTTCAAGTGGTGTACGTTTACCGTAACCATTTTCAGTGACTACTAATACTTCATCTTCACTATCGCCATTTGCGACTGCGAGTCCGATGACTTCATCACCTTCACGTAAAGTGATACCTTTTACGCCGGCAGCTGTTCGGCCAAGTGGACGTAAGAGTGATTCTTTGAAGCGGATAAGTGATGCACGTGATGTACCAAGTAAGACATCTTTTGAGCCATCTGTAAGACGTACTGCTACGAGTTCATCTTCATCTCTGAAGTTGATCGCAATCTTACCGTTTCTATTGATGTGTGAGAAGTTGCTTAGAGATGAACGTTTCACGATACCGTGTTTCGTTGCGAAGATTAAGAAGGCATCTTCTTTCTCTAAATCTTTCACCGCAATCATCGTACTGATGACTTCATCATTTTCAAGCTCAATTGCGTTGATAACTGGAATACCTTTAGACTGACGTGAGAGTTCCGGCACCTCGTACCCTTTAAGTTTGTAGACACGTCCTTGGTTCGTAAAGAACAATACATGGTCGTGGGTACTCAATGTGACAATTTGACTCACGAAGTCTTCTTCTAATGTATTCATACCTTGCACACCGCGACCGCCACGATTTTGTGCACGGTACGTAGAAACAGGTAAACGTTTGATGTAGTTATTATGACTTAATGTGATTACAATTTGTTCTTCTGGAATTAAGTCTTCATCTTCAATATGGTCTAAACCGCCAAGTTGAATTTCAGTACGACGTTCATCACCATATCGTTCTCTGACTTCGATTAATTCGTCACGAACAAGTTGTAATAATTTTTCTTCGTCAGCAAGAATCGCTCTTAATTCTTCAATGTACGCAATCAAGTCGTTATATTCAGATTCAATTTTATCTCTTTCTAAACCTGTTAAACGTCTTAAACGCATATCTAAGATAGCTTGTGCTTGACGCTCAGATAATTTGAAGCGTTCTTGTAAACGTTCCATTGCTACTTTATCTGTATCAGATTCACGGATTGTTGTGATGATTTCATCAATATGGTCTAACGCAATACGTAAACCTTCTAAGATATGTGCACGGTCTTCAGCTTTTTTCAAGTTGTATTCCGTACGTCTACGCACGACTACTTTTTGATGTTCTAAGTATTCGACTAATGCTTCTTTTAAATTAATTAATTTCGGTCTGCCATTGATTAAGGCAATCATGTTCACACCGAATGAAGTTTGAAGTGGTGTTTGTTTGTATAAGTTATTTAAAATAACACTCGCATTCGCATCTTTACGGACATCGATTACGACACGTACGCCAGTACGTAAACTTGTTTCATCACGTAAGTCTGTAATACCATCGATTTTCTTGTCACGTACTAATTCTGCGATTTTCTCAATCATACGCGCTTTGTTGACTTGGAACGGAATTTCAGTCACAACGATACGTTGACGACCGCCGCCGCGTTCTTCAATTTCAGCACGTGCACGCATTTGAATAGATCCACGTCCTGTTTCATAAGCACGACGGATACCGCTCTTACCTAAAATTAAACCAGCAGTCGGGAAGTCCGGTCCAGTGATGTCTTCCATCAATTCTGCGATTGTGATATCAGGATTATGACTTAAACTTAATACACCATTGATGACTTCTGTCATGTTGTGAGGTGGAATATTCGTCGCCATACCTACTGCAATCCCTGCAGCACCGTTCACTAAGAGGTTAGGGAAACGTGCCGGTAAGACTTCCGGCTCTCTTTCTGTACCATCATAGTTATCGATAAAGTTGATTGTATCTTTATTGATATCTCTTAATAATTCAGTCGCAAGTTTTGTCATACGTGCTTCTGTATAACGCATTGCTGCTGCACCATCGCCATCCATGGAACCGAAGTTACCTTGACCGTCTACAAGAGGATAACGATAGCTGAAATCCTGAGCCATACGTACCATGGCTTCATAGATAGATGAGTCACCGTGAGGGTGGTATTTACCCATTACGTCACCTACGATACGTGCGGATTTCTTATACGGTTTATCAGGCGTCATCCCTTGTTCGTTCAACCCGTACAAAATACGACGATGTACCGGTTTCAAACCATCTCTGACGTCTGGCAAAGCACGAGATACGATAACACTCATCGCATAGTCTAAGAACGATTCACGCATCTCGTTACTAATATTTCGTTCAATTATTCTTGATTCAGGATATTCAGCCATCAAGATTGCCTCCTTAAGTTATTAATTCCGTAGCTGTTTCGCTGATTCATAGCTTCCAAAATTAGAAATCCAAGTTCGCGTAAACCGCATTTTCTTCGATGAATTGACGACGGTTTTCTACAACATCGCCCATTAACATTTCGAAAGTTAAATCCGCTTCAATCGCATCTTCTAATGTCACTTGTAACATTGAACGATGTTCTGGATTCATTGTTGTTTCCCATAATTGATCTGCATCCATTTCACCTAAACCTTTATAACGGGCAATAGACCATTTCGGTGTCGGTTTCAATTCAGATTTCAATTTCTCTAATTCACGTTCGTTAAAGACATAGTATTTCTGTTTACCTTGTGTCAATTTGAATAAAGGCGGTTGTGCAATGTATACATAACCCGCTTCAATCAACGGACGCATGAAGCGATAGAAGAATGTCAATAACAGTGTTCTGATATGCGCACCATCCACATCGGCATCTGTCATGATAACGATTTTGTGATAACGTGCTTTCGAAATATCGAATTCTTCTCCGATACCGGTACCGAATGCAGTAATCATAGAACGGATTTCATTATTATTTAAGATTCTGTCTAAACGTGATTTTTCAACGTTCAAGATCTTACCACGTAGCGGTAAAATCGCTTGTGTTCTTGAATCACGACCAAGTTTTGTAGACCCCCCGGCAGAGTCACCTTCGACGATGAAGATTTCACTCTCTTCAGGGTTTTTACTTGAACAGTCAGCTAATTTACCTGGTAAGCTTGAAACTTCTAATGCTGATTTTCTACGAGTTACTTCACGTGCTTTTTTAGCTGCGATACGTGCACGAGAAGCCATCATACCTTTTTCGACAATAATACGAGCAACTTGTGGATGTTCTAACAAGAAACGCTCCATATCCTCTGTGAAGAGTCTGTCTACGATTTGACGAACTTCAGAGTTGCCGAGTTTTGTTTTTGTTTGTCCTTCGAATTGAGGGTTGCTGTGCTTAATTGAGACAACCGCTGTTAAACCTTCACGTGTATCTTCACCAGATAAACGCTCTTTATCATCTTTCATAATGCCTTGTTGAATACCATAACTGTTCAATACACGTGTTAACGCACGTTTAAAGCCGTCTTCATGTGTACCGCCT
The DNA here is from genome assembly GCF_001809385.1 of Staphylococcus sp. HMSC055C03. NCBI lineage: Bacteria > Bacillati > Bacillota > Bacilli > Caryophanales > Staphylococcaceae > Staphylococcus > Staphylococcus sp. HMSC055C03. The sequence goes on along the minus strand of NZ_KV797515.1, from coordinate 14,323 downwards.
TCGTAAGTATGGATATTGTTCGCATAAGATAATAAGTTTGTTGAGAAACCGCTGTTGTATTGCAATGCAATTTCTACTTCCACGTCATCTTTACGGTCATGTAAGTAAACTGGCTCATCAAATAAAGGCTCTTTATTCTCATTGATCAACTCAACGTAAGATTTAATACCGCCTTCATAGTGATATGAGTCTTCTTTTACTTCTTCACCGCGTTCATCACGTAAAGTAAGCTGAATGCCTTTGTTTAAGAAAGCCAACTCACGAATACGTTTTTGAAGCAATTCATACTGATACGTTGTTGTTTCAGTAAAGATTTCAGGGTCAGCTTTAAAGCGGATTTCAGTTCCTGTATGTTCTGTTTCGCCAACCACTTTTAAATCATATTGAGGAACCCCGCGTTTATACGCTTGGTTATAAATTTTATTATTACGGTGTACAAACACTTCTAATGTTTCAGAAAGTGCGTTAACAACTGAAGATCCTACACCATGCAGACCGCCTGATACTTTGTATCCGCCACCGCCGAATTTACCGCCGGCATGCAATACAGTTAAGATAACCTCAACTGCTGGACGGCCCATTTTTTCTTGAATATCAACTGGAATACCACGGCCGTTATCTGTTACACGAATCCAGTTATCTTTCTCGATAATGACTTCGATTGTATCAGCATAGCCAGCCAATGCTTCGTCAATACTATTATCTACAATTTCCCATACAAGATGGTGCAGACCTCTTTCTGAAGTCGATCCGATATACATACCTGGACGTTTACGAACGGCTTCAAGTCCTTCTAATACCTGTATTTGTCCAGCACCATAATCTTCCGTGTTGTTCACATCTGACAATGCTTCCACCTTCACTTTCTATCACTTGATAATTTCACCTTGATTGATTCGGTAAAGTTTTGCATGTTTCATAATTTCATGATCAATACCTTCTACAGACGTTGTAGTCACAAATGTCTGCACCTTATCTTGAATTGTACTCAGCAGGTGAGTCTGACGAGAGTCATCTAATTCACTCAGCACATCATCAAGCAATAAGATAGGGTATTCGCCGACTTCTTTGTTAATCAGTTCAATCTCAGCCAGCTTAATTGATAATGCAGATGTCCGCTGTTGACCTTGTGAGCCATAAGTCTGAGCATCCATCCCATTAACGTTAAAACCTAAATCATCACGGTGCGGACCATAAAGGGCCACGCCGCGTTCTATTTCTCTGTCCATATTGTCAGCCATCAATTGCTGCACTTCTTCAAACAAAGCAGCTTCATCCTCAGTATCAGACAACTTCAAGCTCGGACGATATTTAACCTCTAAGCTTTCTCTGTTGTCTGTAATGCTGGCATGAATCGGTTGTGCAAGCACTTCTAATTCCTCGATAAAGTGCGCACGCTTCAAAGTGACTTTAAGCGCATACTCCGCAAACTGCTGATTTAATACCTCAAGCATTGTGCGGTCTGTTTTCTGCTTAATCTGAAGCTGTTTTAAGTAATTGTTCTTTTGTTTCAAAATCCGTTGATATTGAGACAAATCATTCAGGTAAACCGCAGACATCTGACCTAGCTCCATATCAATAAAGCGACGTCTGACTTGCGGTGATCCTTTGACAATATTCAGGTCCTCTGGGGCAAAAAGAACAACATTCAAGTGTCCGATATATTGTGTCAGACGATGTTGTTCTAAATGATTTACTTTAACCTTTTTGCCTTTTTTAGTTATAAACATGGTCAATGGCATCTTCCCATGTCGATAACTCAGCTCACCTTCTATTTTAGCATACTCAGCCCCAAAGCGTATGAGCTCTTTATCATTTGAAGTTCGATGGCTTTTCGCTAATGCAAGTGTGTAAATGGATTCTAATAAATTAGTTTTGCCTTGCGCATTTTCACCAATCAAAATATTCACATCTGGATGGCAATCCAATGCGACTTCTTCATAATTGCGATAATTTTCAAGTTGGAGTGCATTTAATTTCATTGGTCACCTTGATGAGCAATTACAAAAGAACCCACTTCAGGTATTTCAATTTGATCGCCATCTTCGAGTTTTTTACCACGACGTGTTTCACGCTCACCGTTTAAGAAAACTTCGAAATCTTTTAAAAACCATTTTGCCTGTCCACCTGATTCAATAATGCCTTCAGTTTTCAGGAATTGTCCTAAAGTAATGTCACCTTCAACCATGATTTTTTCAGTCAACACACTCACTCCATTTCTTTATAAGGTCATTAATATATTATACCTTTTTTCGTAATAAATTTCATGTTTGAGCGGTTGAAATCTAGCGTTTTCTCATCATTTTTTCACGTTAATCTCATATTTTGAATTTTTCAGCGTCTTTAACACTCATTTTTCGCATTTTAAAAGGTGACATTGAACATTTTAAGCGCATCGATATTTTTATCCTAAATAATTTTAAAATGCATTCAGCGACATCTGAGACACTTTAAAATGAATTTCACGTTGTTATTTTGAATCTGGCATAAAAAAACGGAAACCCTGCAAAGAGGATTTCCGTTTTTTTAAAGTGAATGTCACCTTTTGTTTTTGAGATTAGTATGTTCTGATTGGCAAGATTAATTGCACAACTGAATCGTCATCTTTTGGTTTTAATGTGAATGGTTTCATCGTACCGAAGAATTCAACTTCTACTTCGTCATTATCGATTGCTTTTAAAGCGTCCATCATGTACTTAGAGTTGAATGAGATTTTCAAGCTGCTGCCTTCCACACTGTTTGCATCAACATCTTCTTTTACCGTACCGATTTCTGGTGATGTAGAAGAAAGTTCGACTTCTTGATTGCCAGTGCTTAATTTGATTACGTTATTACCGCCTTCACGCGCAAGTAATGACGCACGATCAATTGCGTGATAGAAATCACTGTTGCTCATTTCAATTTTTGTTTCGTAGTTCTCTGGGAACAAACGAGATGTATCTGGATAATGTCCTTCAAGCAATCTTGAAATGAAATTGATGTTGCCGACTTTGAATAACACTTGGTTAGATGCGAAGAAGATATTAATGTCATCTTCTGAATCAGTGACAATTTTATTAAGTTCAGCTAAAGCTTTACCTGGAATGATGACATTTTTATTATCAATGTCTTCGTCTTCTAGTTTAAGTTTACGAACTGCTAAACGGTGTGAGTCTGTTGCAGTGCATATTAATTCATTATCTTGAATCAACCAGTTCACACCAGTTAAAACTGGCCGTGTTTCTGAGGTGGACACTGCGAAGTTTGTTTGTGCAATCACGTTTTTAAGTACTTTAATTGGTAATTGAATTGCGTCATCTTGAGAAACTTGAGGTAATAGTGGATATTGATCTGGGTCTAAGCCGCTCAAGTTGAACTCTGAATGACCTGAAGTAATCAATGTTTGGAATTGCTCATTTGTTGATAACTTCACATCTTTGCCTGGTAATTTTTTAATAATATCTACAAAGAAACGACCAGGAAGTACAACGGATCCTGTTTCAGCAATCGTTACAATCTCTTCTCCGTCAACTTCTTTAGGGATTGAAATTTCAATTGAAATCTCAGAATCTGAACCTGTTAAAATAATGCCTTCTTCTTTTGCATCGATTTTGATACCCGTTAAGATCGGCAATGTTGTTCTTGGTGAAATGGCTTTTAATGTGTCATTTAATTGATTTATGAAATAGTCTCTTTTAATCGTGAATTCCATCATAAATTTTAAACTCCTTTCAGTTGTTTATAACTTAATTATATAGGTTTTAAAACCGTAGTAATAGTAGTAGGGGCTGTGGATAAGTGGATAACCGAGATAAAACCTTGTCACACAAAGTTATACACATGTGGATAAACTGTGTATGGTGTGTACAACTTTTACACATTGTCCACAATGACGATTTAGTTCGCTGTATTATAACAGCTTCGATTTCTCACTTATTTTTACCCGAATTGCTAGTAAAATTATTTAAATGTTTACTGATTTCGAATTTCTTTCTCCAAATTTTCAACTTCTTGTTTGAAAATCGGATCTTTTTCCATATCTACCCGAATTGTTCTATGAGCATGAATCACAGTTGTATGATCACGTCCCCCGAACTCTTCTCCGATTTTAGGAAGGGAGAAATCTGTAAGTTCGCGTGATAGATACATCGCGATTTGACGCGGATAGGCAATGGATTTCGTACGTTTTTTTGCAATGAAATCTTCTTGGCGCACATTGTAATATTGACCGACTACTTTTTGAATATCTTGAATTGTGATTTTCTTAGATTTCGGTGTTTGAATAATATCTTTTAGTGCTTCAGCAGTCAGTTCAGTCGTAATCGGTTCACCTTGTAATCTTGAATAGGCGATGACACGTGTTAATGCACCTTCTAATTCACGAATGTTCGACTGAATTTGATTTGCGATATAGGTTAAAGATTCTAATGGAATATCCACATCTTCTTCCTCTAATTTTTTCTGCAGAATAGCCATTCTTGTTTCATAATCAGGCGGTGTGATATCAACGATCAAGCCCCATTCGAAGCGTGAACGCAGGCGATCTTCTAATTTCGAAATTTCCTTTGGTGGTCGGTCACTTGAAATCACAATTTGTTTTTCTGCTTGGTGTAAGTCATTGAAAGTATGGAAGAATTCTTCTTGTGTTTGTTCTTTGTTTTGAATGAATTGAATATCATCAATCAATAGAACATCAATGTTTCTGTATTTTTCACGGAATTGTTCCGTTTCGTTATCACGAATAGATTTAATAAATTCGTTCGTGAATTTTTCACTTGATGTGTAGATAACTTTCGCATCTTTATTATTTTGTAGAACGTAATGACCGATAGCATGCATCAAGTGAGTTTTGCCTAAACCTACGCCTCCGTAGATGAAGAGTGGGTTGTAAGCTTTTGCGGGTGCTTCCGCGACTGCAAGACTTGCAGCATGAGGGAAGCGGTTCCCAGGTCCGATAACAAAAGTTTCGAATGTGTTGTGTGCGTTAAATTGATCTTCGCTGCTGTTTAGGAAACCAGGAGTTTCCGTTTCTTTTTCTGGCTGTTTGTCTTTTTGATCATCTTTAAGTTTTTTATCAGCTGTTAAATCGCTTTGAATGACAAATCGAGGCTTAAGCGGCGTTCCAATCGCTTTTTCGAATAAATTTTCTACAATATCCATGTATTGCTTCTTTAGAAAATTTTGAATGAAGTTATCTTCGACTAAAATAATCGCTTCAGAATCTTCGATGTCGATCAGCTTTGTTTTTGGAGGCTCAAACCAAGTTGAGTAACTGACTTCTGCCAATTCGCTTTTAGCTAATTCAAGAACTTTTTCCCAAATTTCTTCTTTTGACATATAAACTCCATCTTTCTTTAAAATTTTTTGACTTATACACAAAATCACACCCCGTGGATAACTTTCCACACAGGCTGTTAATAATTATCCACAAGTTAATCACAATCGGTGGATAACTTTATTTAATTTTGCGTTATACACAGAAAAAATGTTGATAATTGTAAGTTGTAAACCGTTTATTTATCAAACCTTACAAGACTTATCCACACAATTATACTTATTAACAAATCTACCTGTCAAACTCTTGTGGATATGTGGTTTTTATGTGCAAACGTCTGTGTATAGTAACATAATTATCCACAGAATGTCACTGTTCATCTGTGAATAAGTGGATAACTTTTTGAATATATCTCACTTAAAATGTACTTGCTTTATAAGGTTGAATTTGTTATATTTTAGTAGTTGCTTGAATTATGACTAAGATATTGATAATTGAACTAAGTAAGGTAAGCCTTTTGATACAGATGCTTAACCTTTCGCAGACACCGTAGAAATACTTCGGTGATACTTGGTAGAAGGCTGTAATATCTCGGTTATATTAGATGAGGCTGTAGATGCAGATCTTTTCCAAGACTCTCATCACATTGTTAAGATGAGAAAGCGACTATAAATGAAGATAGATTCGATATGGAGGTGTTTTTACATGGTAAAACGTACTTATCAACCAAATAAACGTAAACACAGTAAAGTTCATGGTTTCAGAAAACGCATGAGCACTAAAAATGGCCGTAAAGTATTAGCGCGTCGTCGTCGCAAAGGCCGTAAAGTTTTATCAGCATAAGATCACTGACCTATCAGTGGTCTTTTTTTTGCTTTCATGCAGGTAAAAAAGATACACGGGTTGGAAAATACAGTTCTGATTCTTTACACTAGAACTTAATGATAGGGTAGGGGAGCAGCAAGAATAGAAAAATAAGTGAGTGATGGAAGTGGAAAAAGCATATCGCATTAAAAGAAATAGCGATTTTCAAACGATTTATAGAAGAGGAAAGTCATTCGCAAATCGCCAATTTGTCGTTTATGTCATGCCAGATAAAAATTTGACTCATTTTCAATTAGGAATCAGTGTTTCTAAAAAACTCGGCAATGCAGTGACACGCAATCGTATTAAAAGGGCAATCAGAGAAAACTTTAAAGTACATAAAGAAGATATGATTGCGAAAAAGATTATTGTTATTGCAAGACAACCTGCAAAAGATATGACTGTACTGGAAATTCAAAAAAGTTTAGAGCATGTACTTAAAATTGCAAAACTATTCAATAAGAGAATAAAGTAGACTAACCGAAGTATTATATCAGACAAACGTCAGTCTAACCTCCATAGAATTCGAACACATATGTGGCAATTTACAATAAAAGTCATTACAATTATAGAGTTAGAAATTTAAGTAGAGGAGGCGAAGCAGCATGTTGGATTTAGATACAATTACCAGTATTTCTACTCCGATGGGAGAGGGTGCGATTGGTATTGTCCGTTTATCAGGAAGTCGTGCAATCGAAATCACTGATAAACTCTATAAAGGAAAGAAACCATTAGCTGAAGTAGATTCGCATACAATTAATTATGGACATATTGTCGATCCTGATACGAATGAAGTAGTAGAAGAAGTAATGGTATCCGTGCTGCGTGCACCAAAAACATTTACAAGAGAAGATATCGTAGAAATTAACTGTCACGGCGGAATCTTAACGATTAATCGTGTATTAGAACTTACAATGACGGCTGGTGCTAGAATGGCTGAACCTGGGGAGTATACAAAACGCGCATTCTTAAATGGCCGTATTGACTTATCTCAAGCTGAAGCAGTCATGGATTTCATTCGTTCTAAGACAGACCGAGCGTCTAAAGTTGCGATGAATCAGATTGAAGGACGTTTAAGTGATATGATCAAGCGTCAACGTCAATCTATTTTAGAAATCCTAGCACAGGTTGAAGTGAATATTGATTACCCAGAATATGACGATGTAGAAGATGCGACAACTGAATTCTTATTAGAGAAATCAGAAGAAATCAAATCAGAAATCGATCGTCTTTTAGCAACAGGTACACAGGGTAAAATCATGAGAGAAGGACTTTCGACAGTTATAGTCGGTAAGCCTAACGTCGGTAAGTCTTCTATGTTGAATAACTTAATTCAAGATAATAAAGCGATTGTGACAGAAGTTGCGGGTACTACGCGGGATGTCTTGGAAGAATACGTCAATGTGCGTGGTGTACCACTTCGTCTCGTCGACACAGCAGGCATCCGTGAGACTGAGGACATTGTAGAAAAAATCGGTGTGGAACGTTCACGCAAAGCTTTAAGTGAAGCAGATTTAATCTTATTTGTCTTAAACTACAATGAAGCATTAACAGAAGAAGATGTTAAATTATATGAAGTCATCAAGAATGAAGATGCGATTGTGATTGTGAATAAAACAGATTTAGAACAACATCTTGATTTAGATGAAGTTCGTGATATGGTCGGAGATATGCCAGTCATTGAAACATCTATGTTAAAACAAGAAGGCATTGATCAATTAGAAGAACAAATTCGTGACTTGTTCTTCGGCGGTGAAGTTCAAAACCAAGATATGACTTACGTTTCAAACTCAAGACATATTTCATTGCTGAAACAAGCACGTCACTCGATACAAGATGCAATAGATGCAGCAGAAGCTGGTATTCCTATGGATATGGTTCAAATTGATTTAACTAGAACTTGGGAGATTTTAGGAGAGATTATCGGTGCTTCTGCAAGCGACGAATTGATTGACCAGTTATTCAGTCAGTTCTGTCTCGGAAAATAAAAAGGAGGACAAAGTATGGCTTTGGATTATGATGTAATTGTCATCGGTGCTGGGCATGCCGGTATTGAAGCAGGACTTGCTTCTGCACGACGCGGCGCCAACACATTGATGCTGACAATTAATTTAGATAACGTTGGTTTTATGCCATGTAACCCATCAGTAGGGGGACCAGCTAAAGGGATTGTTGTTCGTGAAATCGACGCACTCGGCGGTCAAATGGCTAAAACAATCGATAGAACGCATATTCAAATGCGTATGTTGAATACAGGTAAAGGACCTGCAGTACGTGCATTACGTGCACAAGCAGATAAAGCTTTATACCAACGTGAAATGAAGCGTGTATTAGAAGATGAAGAAAACTTGCATATCATGCAAGGAATGGTAGACGAATTAATTATTGAAGATGACGAAATTAAAGGTGTGCGTACGAATATTGGTACAGAATACCGTTCAAAAGCCGTTATCGTCACAACAGGTACATTCTTACGCGGTGAAATTATTTTAGGTAACTTGAAATATTCAAGTGGCCCTAATCACCAATTACCATCTATTACACTAGCGGATAACTTACGTGAACTTGGTTTTGAAGTCGTACGTTTCAAAACAGGTACACCGCCACGTGTAAACTCAAAAACGATTGATTATGATAAAACAGAAATTCAACCAGGTGATGATGTAGGACGTGCATTCAGTTTCGATACAACTGAATATATCTTAGATCAATTACCATGCTGGTTAACTTATACAAATGATAAGACACACCAAGTGATTGATGACAACTTGCATCTGTCAGCGATGTACTCAGGTATGATTAAAGGTAAAGGCCCACGTTACTGTCCATCTATTGAAGATAAATACGTGCGTTTCCACGATAAACCACGTCACCAATTATTCTTAGAACCAGAAGGTCGTGACACGAACGAAGTATATGTTCAAGGTCTTTCAACAAGCTTGCCAGAACATGTACAACGTGAAATGCTTCAAACGATTCCTGGCTTAGAAAAAGCAGATATGATGCGTGCGGGTTATGCGATTGAATATGATGCATTAGTACCGACACAATTATGGCCGACACTTGAAACTAAGAAAATCAAAAACTTATACACTGCAGGTCAAATTAACGGAACTTCAGGTTATGAAGAAGCGGCTGGCCAAGGTTTAATGGCGGGTATTAATGCGGCAGGACGTGTATTAGGCACAGGCGAAAAAGTATTAAGCCGTTCTGATGCTTATATCGGTGTCTTAATTGATGACTTGATTACAAAAGGTACGAATGAACCTTACCGTCTATTAACATCACGTGCAGAATATCGTTTATTATTACGTCACGATAATGCAGACCTACGTTTGACTGACCTAGGTCATGAATTAGGCTTGATTTCAGAAGAACGTTACGCGCGTTTCAATGAAAAACGTGATCAAATCCAAGCTGAAATTGATCGTTTATCTAACATTCGTATTAAACCGAATGAACACACACAATCTGTGATTAAATCACGTAACGGTTCTCCATTAAAAGACGGTATCTTAGCGATTGAATTACTACGTCGTCCAGAAATGGATTACCAAGCAATCCTTGATATCTTAGAAGAAGAACATCAAATTCCAGCTGACGTTGAAGAACAAGTTGAAATTCAAACGAAATATGAAGGTTATATCAATAAATCATTACAACAAGTAGAAAAAGTAAAACGTATGGAACAGAAGAAAATTCCACACGACTTGGACTATAGTAAAATTGACAGCTTAGCAAGTGAAGCACGTGAAAAATTAGCAGAAGTTAAACCATTAAACATTGCACAAGCGTCACGTATTTCAGGCGTTAACCCTGCTGATATTTCAATTTTACTGATTTATCTAGAACAAGGTAAGCTTGAAAGGGTGAAATAAATGAGTGTTGAATGGTTGGCTGACAAGCTAGAAACACACGGCATTACATTGAACGACCAACAAAAACAACAGTTTCAAACTTATTATGAAATGCTTGTAGAGTGGAATGAAAAAATGAACTTAACAAGCATTACAGATGAATCAGAAGTATATTTGAAACACTTCTATGATTCAATTACAGCCGCATTTTATGTGGATATGACAAAAGAACTCAGCATTTGTGATGTAGGTGCTGGTGCTGGGTTCCCAAGTATCCCGTTAAAAATTGTCTTTCCACAGCTGAAAGTGACAATTGTAGATTCGTTGAATAAACGTATCCAATTCCTAAATCATCTTGCCGATGCTTTAGGGTTACAAGGTGTCAGCTTTGTACATGAGCGTGCAGAGAACTTTGGGAATACCCGTGGAGACAACCGGGAGTCTTATGACATTGTGACAGCACGTGCAGTTGCACGTCTCACAGTGTTAAGTGAGTTATGCTTGCCGTTAGTGAAAACAGGCGGTCATTTCGTAGCGATGAAATCTTCTAAAGGTGAAGAAGAGTTAGAAGAAGCACGCTTTGCGATTGGGGTCTTCGGCGGCAGAGTTGAAGCGATCGAAACTTTTGAATTGCCTGAAGATGCAGGTGAGCGTCAAATTATTATCATTGAAAAGCGTAGTAAAACGCCTAAAAAGTACCCGAGAAAAGCCGGAACGCCTAACAAATCTCCTTTACTAAAATAAAAATAAATATTAGTATATAATTATATTTAGAGGGAGAGATTGCGGAATGAAAAAGCCTTTTTCTAAACTATTCGGTTTAACAAATAAAGATGAAGAAATGACAGGCGCTACTGAAGATGAACGCAATAATCATGTTGAATCAATTCAAATTGAAAAGATTGTGCCGAACCGCTATCAACCAAGACAAGTCTTTGATCAAAGCAAGATTAATGAACTTGCGGAATCCATCCAAGAACATGGATTGCTACAACCGATTGTGGTACGACCGATTGAAGAAGGAATGTATGAAATCATAGCTGGGGAACGTCGCTTCAGAGCTATGAGCAGTATTCATATGGCTTATGCAGATGTGATTATTCGTGATATGACGGATGAAGAAACAGCAGTCGTCGCTTTAATAGAAAATATTCAACGTGAGAATCTATCAGCAGTTGAAGAAGCGGAAGCCTATCAGAAACTGTTAGAGCTTGGAGACACAACACAAAGTGAATTAGCACAAAGTGTTGGTAAAAGCCAAAGCTTTATCGCAAACAAATTGCGTTTACTGAAACTTGCCCCTAAAGTGCTTGCGAAACTTTCAGAAGGCAAGATTACAGAACGTCACGCACGTGCTTTGTTAAGTTTATCTCACGAAGAACAAGAAGAAATGGTCCAAATTATTATTGATCAACACTTGAACGTGAAACAAACAGAAGCGAGAGTCAAAGCCAAAGTAGGACCTGAAAAAGTTAAAGCAGTGCCGCTTCAATTCGCCAAAGATTTGACGAAAGCACGCGAAACACTACAAAACAGCTTTGAAACTATCGAACAAAGCGGTATCCGTGTCGAACAAAAAGAACGCGACCACGATGATTATTTAGAAATTAAAATCAGAGTATATAAACGTTAACAACCATTCGCCTCGTTGCGAGTGGTTTTTTCATGCTTTCTTTTAATTCAGGACAATATGTGTCCCGTACCTTCTATATAATGAAATTATATATTCAAATATACAAAGAGGAGCAAGCTATCTATGAAATTTAAACATGTATTGACTACCGCTGCAGCACTTTCAATTTTACTAGCAGGTTGCGGCTCAAATGAAAAACAAGAAGATACGCAAAAACACGAAGAAAAAGACAAAGCAAACCATCAAAAAACAGAGAAAAAAGAAAACACACAACATGAACAAACATCAAAACATAAAAAATCACATACTCATAAACAAACGACAGAACAAGCTATCAGCCAACTGACACCACAAGAAAAGGTCGCTTTAGCGTTATATGCACCTAAAACAGCTGAATTTACAGTGACAGCAAATGAATTATTAAACCACAGCTATGTCCAAAATACGAATGGCGGTTCGCGACAACGAGAAATTCAGCAATTAACACTTTATACAGGTAGTTCTGAAATCGTAACAAATAAACCTCAAAATATGGTAATTTATGGCACAACTAACTCTAAAGGTCCATTTGCGGCAGTTATTGGTGTGAGTGATACACAAGTGTTGGTATCAGGGACACAAGGTATCAATCCATATCAACAGTTAGCGAACATGGGAGCAGTTTATAATATTAAAGATCTATATAAGCAATACAAAGATGAACCGAACTTTACACATGTGGCAAATTTAATCCGAATCACAAATCAAGATGCACAATCAGCAGTACAAGAAAGCAACAGTAATTCTAGCTCTGAAAGTCATTCATCTTCTTCTGAAGATAAAGTAACACGTGAAAATGTCATTGATAAAGTAGAAGAGTATGAAGGTCACAAATTAGATACAAGCACGTATACGTATAAAGAACCTGAACAAAAGAGTGATGGAAGCTGGGGCTTCTCATTTGTAGATAAATCAGGTGATTTAGCAGGATCATACATTGTGAATGCGGATGGTTCAGTGGAGAAATTTGATTCAAAAGGCCAACCTGAATAAAGAATATTGACTCTACGGCTTTTAGTGAGCTGTAGAGTTTTTCATTTTAACTTAAATTGATAAATGTCAGAATTTTTAGTACAATAGAAGTCATTAAAACTTATCTAGAGAAGTAGAGGGAATTGGCCCGATGACGCTTCAGCAACAGAAGATCCAGGCATTGAATCTGACTGTGCTACATCCAACAAGTATAACTTGAAAGATAGGTGCCATATACATAGAAAGCTATATGTCGCTTATAGGTGATATATAGCTTTTTTAATAGGCGCATCAAACAAAGGGGGAACTTAAATGGTGATTTCAAGAAGATTAGCGAAGATACCAGATAGTTATTTCGGAAAAACAATGGGGAGAAAGATAGAACATGGTCCGCTTCCTCTCATCAATATGGCAGTAGGCATCCCAGATGGGGAAACACCTAAAGGCATTGTCGATGAATTTGCGAACGCATTACGTGTGCCTGAAAACCAAAAGTACGGTGCGTTTCATGGTAAAGAAAGCTTTAAGCAAGCAATTGTTGATTTCTATAAACGACAATATAATGTTGAATTGGATAAAGATGATGAAGTCTGTATTTTATATGGCACAAAGAATGGATTAGTAGGTTTGCCGAATTGTATTGTTAACCCTGAAGATTACGTTTTATTGCCAGATCCAGGTTATACAGATTACCTAGCAGGGGTGTTGTTCGCAGATGCGAAACCTTATGCGTTAGAGTTAGAACCACCATATTATCAACCTGACTTTGATAAAGTGCCAGGGGGAGTCTTAAGTCAGACTAAATTGATTTATTTAACGTATCCTAATAACCCGACTGGATCAACTGTTACACAAGATGTCTTTGATGATGTAGTTCAAAAGTTCAGAGGTACACAAACGAAAATTGTACATGATTTTGCATATGCAGCGTTCGGTTTTGACCATAAAAATCCGAGTATCCTACAGACAGCTGGAGGCAAAGAAGTCGCAATCGAGGTGTATTCACTTTCTAAAGGCTATAATATGTCTGGCTATCGTGTCGGTTTCGCAGTCGGCAACAAAGATGTGATTCAAGCTTTGAAGAAATATCATACACATCACCATGCGGGTATGTTTGGTGCGCTTCAAGATGCGGCGACATTTGCGCTTAACAACTATGATTATTTCTTAGATAAACAAAGTGAAGTCTTTAAAGCACGTCGCGATCGTTTCACTGCGATTTTAGATGAAGGAAACATCCCTTATGAACCGATGACAGGTGGCATCTTCTTATGGTTGAAAGCACCAAAAGGATATGACGGAGAACAATTTGTGGAATTCTTACTTCAAGATCAATCTATTTTAGTGGCGCCAGGTATTCCATTTGGTGAAAATGGACGTCATTATGTAAGGGTGTCTCTTGCGTTAGAGGATGAGCAATTAGATGAAGCGGCGAAGCGGTTGAAATCACTTAGTGCGATGTACAAAGAATAATCTTTTATTTAAGTAGTGAATAAAATCCCTCATAACGTTGTTATAGAGACGTTTATACGTATATTATTGATTATAAGAAGTTTCAAAAGGTGTTATGCTATTACTGTAATAAAAACACTCAGGAACTCTGGAAAGTAGCTGAGTGTAAAAATGTTAGGCGTATGGTCTAAGCCATATTCTACCTAGGCTTATGAGATAGGGGTCGGGACATAAATGTTCTGACTTCTAATA
>NZ_KV797514.1:375833-376259 GCF_001809385.1 Staphylococcus sp. HMSC055C03 | reverse complement strand
GATCGCGGGTTCGATTCCCGTCGGGACCGCCATTCATTAATATAATTATGGTTCAATAGCTCAGTTGGTAGAGCAATGGATTGAAGCTCCATGTGTCGGCAGTTCGACTCTGTCCTGAACCATTCTTATTTTTATTATTTGTCTGGCGGTTGTGGTGAAGTGGTTAACACATCGGATTGTGGTTCCGACATTCGTGGGTTCGATTCCCATCAGTCGCCCTTTATTATTAATGGGCTATAGCCAAGCGGTAAGGCAACGGACTTTGACTCCGTCACTCACTGGTTCGAATCCAGTTAGCCCAGTTACTTTTGGCGGCATAGCCAAGTGGTAAGGCCAAGGTCTGCAAAACCTTTATTCACCGGTTCAAATCCGGTTGCCGCCTCCATGAATTATGCGGGAGTAGTTCAACTTTTAGAACACGTTCCT
>NZ_KV797514.1:337805-375733 GCF_001809385.1 Staphylococcus sp. HMSC055C03 | reverse complement strand
CCTTCCCGGAACGAGGTATAGGTGTAAATCCTATTTTCCGCTCCATTTTTTATTTTATGCGGGAGTAGTTCAACTCTTAGAACACGTTCCTTCCCGGAACGAGGTATAGGTGTAAATCCTATCTTCCGCTCCATATTATGCCGGCGTGGCGGAATTGGCAGACGCGCGGGACTCAAAATCCCGTTCCAGCTGATGGAGTGCCGGTTCGATCCCGGCCGCCGGTACTGAAATAGAAACATTTCTAATGTTTTAAGAGTAGAATTCTTGATATATCAAGGTTTCTACTCTTTTTTTATATACTAAGTAACGTTTAAATATATATAATTTTGGTCACGTTATGGACACTTATAGTATTGTTAATCGATATTTTGATCATAGTTATTGATTATAAATAACTGGTTATATTTAAAGGCTTTACATTGACTGTTTCAAACTTTTTCATTAAGGCAATGACTATATTGACGTAAAGTAATATCTGTTGATGTATAGTCTGGACTTTTAAGATATTCAAGAATTACCTTGTTTATTCCATTCTAGAAGTGAAGCTGTTTTTAATTATCTGATACAAAAATTTAAAAAGTTATATAGAAAGCGCATTAACTATACTTATTAAATATATGATTTGATATGCATATGTAACTTTATGTTACCTTTGTTCCGTTTTTCGTATTGTTGCTTTGATAGAATTATTATAGAATAAAAGCAATAGTTAAAGAACGGAGGATAAATTTACATCTTATGGCTAAATCAGAGTTAAACACAAAAGTATTTTTTAGTAACATATTGAATGCGGTAGGAGCAGGCGTTGTAGTTGCTTTGTTACCGAACGCATTACTAGGTGAAATCCTTAAGTTTTTCATGAATGGAAATCATTATTTAGAATTAATTTTTCAAATCGTTATAGCAATACAATCTTTTATGGCGTTTATTATAGGTGTCTTAGCGGCACATCAATTTAAATTCAGCGGTCCGTCTGCTGTCATGATAGGGACTTCTGCAATGATAGGTTCTGGTGCAGTACAATTCACTTCGAAAGGCTTAGCTTTAAAAGGTATTGGGGATATTATCAATATCATTATCGTTGTGATGATTGCATGTGTGCTTGTATTGCTTTTAAGTGGTAAATTAGGTTCACTTGAAATGATCATTTTACCTGTAGTGATTCCTGTCGTTTCTGGTTTTATCGGTTTAATGATTTTACCATTTGTATCTCATATCACTAAAGCATTAGGTGCAATGATTCATTCATTTACGGAATTAAATCCATTATTGATGAGTATCTTAATCGCAATGACTTATGCTTTGTTAATGGTTACGCCAATTTCATTGGTAGCGATTGCGACTGCCATTTCGTTATCAGGCTTAGGCAGTGGTGCAGCAAACTTAGGTATCGTTGCAGCATGTGTAACATTCATTTGGGGCTCGTTGCCAGTCAATAAAGCAGGTGTCAATATCGTATTGATCATTGGTGCAGCTAAAATGATGATTCCTGTATATTTCAAACATTTGATTATCGCAGTACCATTAGCTTTAAATGGTTTAGTTGCTGGTCTTGTAGCATACTTTATCGGCATCCAAGGAACACCAATGTCAGCAGGATTTGGCTATACAGGACTTGTAGGCCCGATCAATGCGTTTAACCGAATGGAAGGCGATTCATTTACAAATATTGTATTATTAGCATTTGGTTACTTTATCATCCCATTTGTTTCTGGTTTTATTATCCATCAAGTATGTAAGAGAATTTTACCAGGTTATAACAATGAAATTTATAAATTTGATATACCTAAACAATAAATCTTTGGCCTTGTTCAAATCCGAACAAGGCTATTTTTATGCAGTTTTTTATATGAGTAACTCAAGTTTTCAGAAAATTTAAAAATACCTATTGCATATTGATACAACTATATGTATAATAATTCCATAAGTTAAGGAGGACATCGCTATGATACAACATAAAGCATTAAACATAATTAAAGTATTCATATGTACGGTATTTTTACTCGGCATCATTTTACCGCTATTTAATTTAAAGGCAAATGCTGAGGCACAAGACCCCGTATGGGAAAAGATTAAACAAAGAGGGGAATTAAGAGTAGGACTATCTGCTGACTATGCGCCATATGAATTCGAATCTTCGAAAAATGGAAAACGAGAATATGTCGGCATTGACGTTGAATTAGCTAAGAAAATTGCTAAAGACAATCATCTAAAGCTAAAAATTGAAAACATGTCATTTGATAGTTTACTAGGTGCTTTGAAAACAGGAAAAATCGATATGATTATTTCTGGAATGACACCAACACCAGAACGTAAAAAAGAAGTAGACTTCTCAGATTTTTATATGAAGTCTGGACAATCCATCATTGTTAAAAAAACTGAGATCGATAAATATAAATCATTACGTGATTTTGACAATAAAAGAATCGCAGCACAAAAACAAACGACTCAAGAGCAGTTAGCAAAAACAGAAATTGAAAATGCTGATGTTCACTCATTAACACGTCTACCAGAAGCAATCATGTCTTTAAAAAGCGGCAAAGTAGATGGTGCAATTATTGAAAGACCTGTAGCAGAGGCTTACTTACAACAAAATCCTGAATTAGGATTTGCGAAAGTTAAATTCCATGAACCTGATAAAGATAATTCAATTGCGATACCTAAAAATGCGCCGGTATTACTAGCGCAAGTAAACAAATCAGTTAAAGATGTAAAAGATCAAAACTTGATTCCGAAATATAAAGATATCGCAGCACAATCTATGGAAGAAGAAGGAAACTTCTTTACTAAGTACGGTTCATTCTTTTTAACAGGTATTAAAAATACAATTTTAATTTCTATAGTCGGTGTAGTATTTGGTGCTTTATTTGGCGCATTCTTCGCTTTAATGAAATTAAGTTCAATAAAACCTTTAAAATGGTTAGCTTCTGTATACATTGAATTTATCAGAGGTACACCATTACTTGTACAAGTATTCTTAGTGTTCTTCGGTACAACTGCTGTATTGGGTTGGGATATCTCAGCGCTAATTTGCGGTATGATTGCGATGGTTATCAACTGTGCTGCATATATTGCAGAAATAATTAGAGCGGGTATTAACGCTGTTGATAAAGGCCAAACAGAAGCAGCCAGAAGTTTAGGTTTAAGCTATGGCCAAACAATGAAAACAATTATTTTACCTCAAGCAATTAAAAATATTTTACCAGCATTAGGTAATGAGTTTGTGACAGTTATTAAAGAATCATCTATTGTGTCAGTTATCGGTGTCAGTGAGATTATGTTTAATGCCCAAGTTGTCCAAGGTGCATCTTTTGATCCATTTACGCCATTACTTGTAGCAGCAATTCTTTACTTTGTATTGACCTTTGTATTATCAAGAGTCATGAACTTCTTTGAAGGGAGAATGAAAGTCAGTGATTAATATTAAACATTTAAAGAAAAACTTCGGCAGTAATGAAGTTTTAAAAGACATTGAACTAGAAATTAATGCAGGAGAAGTAGTGGCGATTATAGGACCATCTGGTGGAGGTAAAAGTACTTTATTAAGATGTATTAATCTTTTAGAGCAACCAGATGGCGGTGAAATTAATTTTGAAGGTACTAATATTTTAGGTAAAGATGTGAAAGTAAATGAATTACGCCAAAAAATGGGCATGGTTTTTCAAAACTTCAATTTATTTCCGCATAAAACCGTCTTAGAGAATATCATGTTAGCACCGAAGTTACTAAAACATACAGATTCAACAAGTTTAAAACAAGAAGCACAAGAACTTTTAGATAAAGTAGGTTTATCAGATAAAGGAAATAGTTATCCAGCACAATTATCAGGAGGTCAGAAACAAAGGGTTGCGATTGCTAGAGCGTTGGCAATGCATCCAGATGTATTACTCTTTGATGAACCGACTTCTGCACTTGATCCAGAAGTAGTTGGAGATGTGCTTCAAGTTATGAAAGAACTTGCGAAAGAAGGCATGACCATGGTTGTGGTAACACACGAAATACAGTTTGCGCGTGATGTCAGTGACAAAGTGGTATTTATGGCAGATGGCATTGTAGCTGAAGCAGGTACGCCTTCACAAATTTTCGGTAATCCGCAAAATGAAAGAACGCAACAATTTTTAAAACGTGTATTATAACGAACAGCAAGCAGCCATGATGATGAATATAACGTTATTGTTTAGAGCAATGACCCTTTTAAACTAAATTAGTTATTTCATCATCTTCTTGCTGTGATGCTTAAATATATGTATCACTTTATAAAACATATCACCCAGTAAAAGACACATTTCTATACCTCTATTATAAAGATATTATGTTTACTGATTAACAAAAATCAAAATAGATTATGGCGTTAACTTTTTAAACCAGTTTAAAAGATATGTATAGGTATATGTCATTCAACTAGAGAAAGGGATAAAAGTGATTGATTCATGAAATTCATTGTTATACAAATCAGTGGTAGTATTATCAATCAATTAGCATCTACGACATTTAAACAAATTGCTGATCTTAGAAGTAAAGGACTGTATCCAATTTATTGTGCATGATGGCGGTCCGAAGGTAAACGAAGCGTTAAAAGAAAATGGTATTGAAGCGGAATATATCAATGGCATCAGGAAAATCAATCTTCCAACTTTGAATATTATAACCAATACTTTATTATGCAAAGTCAATGTTGACGTAGTGGAAGAAGCAAATAAAGTTGCACAAGATTTCATTGGCATTAACGGGGCGTATTTTCCAATATTTGATTGTCGTCCTATTTCTAAAGAACTAGGTTTCGTAGCCGAACCAGAAAATATCAATCGAGAAGTGTTTCAACAACTTTGCACGAATTATATTCCAGTCGTTGCTTCTATCGGTCGCTATCATAATCAATTTTATAGTATTAATGCAGAAACACTTGCTTATAAAATTGCCGCAACATTACAATCACCTTTAATCATTTTAAGTGATATACCAGGTGTACAAAATCAAGGTGAGGTTATTTCTGATATTCAACTTTCTGAATTAGACAAATTAATCAACTCTAAGATGATTAGTGATGATATGATTCCAAAGTTGAAAGACGCATCGAAAGCACTTAGTGCAGGCGTTAAAGAAATCGTGATTGCGCCAGGTTATGAAGAGAATGTTATGAGAAAGTATTTTGATGGACAACCCGTCGGCACAAAAATTTATTAATAATTATCAACAAGCTGATATCTACAGAAAGGTATCAGCTTTAATTTTTGAAGAAAATTTAACTTGTATCTATGTATTGTGTGTTAAAATACAAAATGGACCATGGATATGGAGGCATTATGGTGGATAATAAACAATTAAAAAAAGATATTATTGAATATGCCCATCAAATCGGGATAGACAGTATCGGTTTTACAACTGCTGATCCATTTGATGAGCTTAAACAAAAGTTAGTGGACTATCATGCCAAAGGATATGCATCTGGTTTTGAGGAATCAGATATTGAATTAAGAGTGAATCCTAAGTTGTCTATGCCGACTGCAAGATCCATTATTGCTATCGCAGTAGGTTACCCAAACAAATTGAAGGGTGCACCGAAAAGTGTTCGAGGCGATCGTAGAGGGATGTTTGCGCGTGCTTCATGGGGACAGGATTATCATACAATCATGCGAAAACGCTTGGATAAATTAGGTGAGTATATCAAGTCACGCGTACCTGATGTAGAAATGTTATCTATGGTAGATACAGGTGTATTATCAGATCGTGCTGTGGCTGAACGTGCCGGATTAGGTTTTACAGGAAGAAATGGCTTTGTTATCAATCCTGACTTAGGGACATGGACCTATTTAGGTGAAATGTTAGTCAGTATTCCATTTGAGCCAGACGACC
Source organism: Staphylococcus sp. HMSC055C03 (assembly GCF_001809385.1). Taxonomy (NCBI): domain Bacteria; kingdom Bacillati; phylum Bacillota; class Bacilli; order Caryophanales; family Staphylococcaceae; genus Staphylococcus; species Staphylococcus sp. HMSC055C03. The sequence goes on along the minus strand of NZ_KV797514.1, from coordinate 369,880 downwards.
CATTGCTCGACAGTTGTGGAGATTGTACGATTTGTGTTGACCGTTGTCCAACTGGTGCATTAGTTGGGAACGGACAATTAAACAGTCAGAAATGTATTTCATTCCTGACTCAAACAAAAGGTTATTTACCAGATGAATATCGCTATAAAATCGGCAATCGATTATATGGTTGCGATACGTGTCAGCAAGTGTGTCCTAAAAATAGGGGGATTAACACAGAACACGATGATATCGTTTTAGAACCTGAAATATTAAAACCACGTTTAATTCCTTTACTACAAATGAGTAATAAAGAATTTAAGAATACGTATGGACATTTAGCAGGTGCTTGGAGAGGTAAGAAACCAATTCAACGTAATGCGATTATCGCATTAGCACACTTTAATGAAACAGCTGCATTGCCAGAACTAAAAGAAGTAGCGTTAAATGATCCAAGACCGATGATTCGGGCAACTGCTTACTGGGCAATTGGCCAAATTGCAGGTGAGGATGAACGTGATTTTATCGAAGCACATCTCGCCGATGAATTAGATGAAGTACAAGAAGAAATGTTAAAAGGATTAGAAAAGAGGAATTAAGTAACATGACAAACCATGTCGTATTATATCAACCCCAAATTCCTGCAAATACAGGGAACATAGCTAGAACATGTGCAGGTACAGATGCACATTTACATCTAATTAAACCCCTAGGGTTCAGTACAGATGATAAAATGCTGAAACGTGCCGGCCTAGATTACTGGGTGCATGTGAATATTACTTATTATGAAAGTATTGAAGAGTTTTTTTGAGAAAACTGATGGACATTATTATCTCATCACTAAATTCGGTCAAACGACCTTTACTGATTTTGATTATTCAAATTCTGATGAAGATCATTATTTTGTATTTGGGCGTGAAACGACAGGGTTACCAGATTGGGTAAAAGAAAAATATGCTGAAACAGCATTAAGAATTCCGATGAACGATCATATTCGTTCATTAAACCTATCTAATACAGCCGCAATCTTAGTCTATGAAGCATTGAGACAACAGAATTATCCACATTTACATTAATGGATATTTGGGTTTGAGTGAAATCAATTAATGAAACAGGTATAATAGAATTAACTATTACGTGTATCTATTTCGTTTACTTCTTTTAAGAACAGGGTAAATAATGTAGCAATCGAAGTGATATACGAACTGAGAACAATTAGAGGAGTGTACATTATGGCAATGAACTTTAAGGTTTTTCCAACTGCAGATAAAGCTGCACGCTATTCTGCAGATATTATCAGAAAGACATTTAATAATAATCCGACAACAATCATGGGTGTGCATCTAGCAGATGACAACGCGCCTGTTTTAGAAGACTTAAAACAAAACGTGTTGCGTCACCCAGTTGATTTCAGTCAAATCAACATTTTAGATTATGATGACAACAAATCATACTACCAAACACTTGGTGTACCAGATTCACAAGTTTATGAATTATCATATAACGATGGTGTCGTTGATTTTATCGAAGAAAACATTAAGTCTAAAGAAAATAAAGCTAAATTCACATTACAAGTTTTAACTATTAATGATAAAGGCAACCTAGATGTTGCGGTAAAATCAGGTGTAATGCCTGCTCGTGAAGTTATTTTAGTTGTCACTGGTGCTGAAAAAGCTGACTTAGTGAACAAATTATATAACGAAAACGGCAACTCAAGCTATGTCCCATCTGATTTAAAAGCACACCGTATGGTGAATGTTATTTTAGATGAAGCAGCAGCAGCTGGTTTACCAGAGGATGTACGTCAGTACTTCACTGAACGCTTCGCTTAAGCTGAATAATGCATTATCAATAATTCCGAGTTATGTTGATGAATTGAAACATAACTCGGATTTTAATTTGTATTCAGAGTGTATTTCCTTTATTATTTTGTTGAATGAGTAATTTCAGAAAGGAACATTTCCATGCAAAATCTACATAAACATTGGAAACTCTTAATGTTAGCTACTGTAATTTTTGGATTGTTATCTATCAAAGGTTTTCCAATTGCGTTAGGCGCACTATATTTACCAGTACTCTTTCGTGTAGTCAAACTACAAATGAATTTATCTGAAGGATTAGTAAGTCAACGAGATCCGCAAATGTTTATCAAGAGTAACCAAAAAGGTGTCATTATCAGTGTGATTTGTTGTATTGCGATTACATTTATTTTATTTAAGCCTTTAGGTGATTTTTATAACAGTTTAACGGGCTTTTTAGGAACATTGATTAACATCAGTCCTATTTTATTAGTAATCAGTATTATTTTATATATTTTAACTGCTGTTGCGGTTATTAAAGCTGTTAAACTTCACTTTAAAAGTGTTGAAACTAAATAATATGTATATATAAGGAGTCTAGCTCACTAGGCTCTTTTTTTTAATACGTTTTTAAGTCATAGTCAGACATGAAAGCGTTAACTATATAGAGATTTAATTTAAAAACATTTAATGCTATACTTATGATAAATACCAATCATAAAGGGGAGACAAGTCAAATGTCAGTAAGAATTGAACATGATACATTCGGAGAAATTGAAGTACCTGGTGATAAGTTCTGGGGTGCACAAACTGAAAGAAGTAAACGTAATTTCCCAGTAGGTAAAGAGCGTATGCCGATTGAAGTGGTATACGGCTTTGCACAATTAAAACGTGCAGCAGCATTAGCTAACTTTGAATTAGGTAAATTAAGTGAAGCGAAAAAAGACGCAATTGTCTTTGCGTGCGATCGTGTAATTAAAGGGGAACTCGATGAACACTTCCCACTTGTTGTATGGCAAACAGGAAGCGGAACGCAAAGTAATATGAACGTCAACGAAGTAGTCAGCTATGTAGCTAACGATTACTTGAAAAAACATGGCAGTGAAGAAACAGTACATCCAAATGATGACGTGAATAAATCACAAAGTTCTAATGATACTTTCCCAACTGCAATGCATGTTGCGTTATATCATGAAATTGAAGCTAACTTAGAACCAGCATTAAAACAATTACGTGATACATTTGCGAAAAAAGAAAAAGATTTCCATGACATTATCAAAATTGGTCGTACACATTTACAAGATGCGACACCAATTCGCTTAGGTCAAGAAATCAGTGGTTGGCGTTATATGCTTGATAAATGCGACCAATTATTAGGTGAATCTAAAGCGCATTTATTAAGTTTAGCAATCGGCGGTACTGCAGTAGGTACAGGTATTAACGCACACCCTAAATTCGGTGATATGGTTGCTGCGAATATTAAAGAAAATACAGGCTATCCATTTGTATCTTCTGAAAATAAATTCCATGCATTAACAGCACATGATGAAGTGGTTCAATTGCATGGTTCATTAAAAGCTTTAGCAGCTGATTTAATGAAAATCGCAAATGATATTCGCTGGTTAGCATCTGGTCCAAGAGCTGGATTAGCTGAAATCAGCATTCCTGAGAACGAACCAGGTTCTTCAATCATGCCTGGTAAAGTTAACCCGACACAATGTGAAATGTTAACAATGGTTTCTGTACAAGTAATGGGTAACGATACGGTAGTTGGCATTGCCGCTTCTCAAGGTAACTTTGAACTAAACGTATTCAAACCAGTAATCATGGACAACACATTACAATCTATCTATTTACTCGCAGACGGTATGCGTACATTTGATGAAAACTGTGCGCAAGGTATTGAACCAATCGAAGAAAATATCGAACAGTATCTAAACCGTTCATTAATGTTAGTAACTGCTTTAAACCCGCATATCGGTTATGAAAAAGCAGCTAAAATTGCGAAAAACGCACACAAACAAGGTATTACACTAAAACAATCAGCTATTGATTCTGGCTATTTAACAGAAGAACAATTTGATGAGTGGATCAAACCAGAAAACATGGTTGAACCAAAAGAATAATCAATTATCAAAAGATAAATTAAAATTAAGTAAACAAAAATGGAGAGGGCATTTGCCTTCTCCATTAATTTTTGTCATCCAATGAAACAGAAATCTTTTCTTTCGTTAACGGATGTACAAATTCAATTTTATGACTGTGTAAACGTAATTGACGTAATTTAGAATCACCATATAAAGGATCTCCAATAACTGGATGGCCGATTGCGGCTAAATGTACACGGATTTGATGTGTACGTCCTGTGTCCAATTTAATATCCAGTTCACATTCATTTTCTTTTAACATACGTGCATCTAAGATATGAGTGATGGCTTGTTGCCCCGTCGGTGAAACACGTCTGCGGTTAGGGTGGAACTTGTCTTTACCGATAGGTTTATCGATAGTTTGCGGTTTAAGCGGTAGTAAGCTTTTAACTACTGCTTTATAAATACGTGATATTTGATTTTCCTCTAACATGCGATCTAGTAATTTTTTCATCAATGGATTTTTCGCCACAATCAGTAAACCGACTGTTTCTTGATCTAGGCGATGAATAGGTTCTGCATAATCACTATCAAGTGTATATATGACATGATTCATCAATGTATTGCTTTCTTTTAAGTCGTTAGGATGTGTTTTTACCCCTTTAGGCTTTTTGATTATCGCAATGTCTGCGTCTTCATAATAGACATCTGCGTAACGGTAACTTGGTAAATAATTACTTGTTTCATTTGGAGTCGGGACAAACACTTGATCTCCTTGTTGCACTTTTGCTGAAAGCTGTGCAGGTTCTTGATTAATGGTAATGGCTTTTGACATATTTAATTGATGCAGTTCTTTCTTCGGTAATTTCACATCTTGGAAAATTTCTCTTAATGTATAGCCGTTATATTGTTCAGGTACTTTAAATTCCATAACTTCCTCCTCGATTATTACTTAATATCATAACATATTCTGCGTTGTGATAGTTGCGTGTGCAAGTGGAATGCTATCGTTATAGAGATTGAATCGGTATAATAAAAATAGATTATAGATAAGAGAGGTGAACACTGTGGTTAAACCGACACGTTTGGCATTATTAAAAGAAATTGCAGAATATCTGAATGAAGAAACAGAAATTTATACTATGATGCATGGCGCATTAAAGCTGCTCATTGAAGGCAGTGCATTTACAACAGGCTGGATTTTCTTCATCAATGAAGCTGGAGAACATGAAATGGCAGCTGATTACCAATTACCACGTTCTTTAATGAAACATGATTGCCAAAGTATGCGAGAAGGCACTTGTTGGTGTGTACAAGCTTATCACAGTGAAAAGTTGATGAAAGCCTCTAATATTATTCATTGTTCAAGAATCAGTGCCGCAAATCAAGAATACGCTGATGAATCTGGAGGCATTACACATCATGCGACAGTTCCGCTACGTTCAGGTAATGAACGATTTGGTTTATTAAATGTAGCTTCTCCTGATACAGTAAAGTATTCAGAAGAAGATTTAGAACTATTAGAATCTGTTGCATTTCAAATCGGTTCTACGATTAAGCGTATTGAATTAACGAATAAAGAGAAAGAAGCGGCACGTTTGAACGAACGAAACCGACTGGCACGTGATTTACACGACTCTGTCAATCAGATGTTATTTTCATTGAAGCTGACTGCACATGCAGCACATGGTATGACAGAAGAACCTATAGCGAAAAAAGCTTTCGAAACAATTGAGACTACAAGTCAGCAGGCTGTAAATGAAATGAGAGCTTTGATTTGGCAGTTAAAACCAATCGGGTTAGAACATGGTCTAGTGAGTGCATTGAAACAATACAGTCATTTAATCGGCATTCAGCCAGAGATAGAAGTAGAAGGCCTTATTGACCTGTCTAGCAGTGTTGAAGAGCATAGTTATCGTATATTGCAAGAAGCGATGAATAATATTAAAAAGCATGCACAAACGAATCATGCACATGTACTCTTGCATCAACATGAAAATAAGTTTGATATGGTAATCTCAGATAAGGGCGCTGGTTTTAATCCTGACTGGATTGACCAAACCTCCCATGGTATTTATAATATGCGTCAACGTATCAAACAAATACAAGGAAAAATGGAGATAAATTCTAAATTGGGACAAGGGACAACAATACGCTTAAGTGTACCATTGACTCAAACAGAGAAGGAGACAAAACATGAATCAAGTCGTTTTGATAGATGATCATTACATTGTACGTCAAGGTTTGGAATTTTTGATTTCAACCATTGATGATTTAGCCGTACAAGGTTCTTTTGCGAACGGCAAGGCATTTATAGCTGAGTTAGAACAAAGTGGACAACATCCTGATATTGTACTGCTTGATTTAGTAATGCCTGAGATGAATGGTATTGAAGTGACAGAATATCTTAAATCACATTATCCTGAAATCAAAATATTAGTGTTAACCAGTTATGCGGATGATGAACATGTGATTTCAGCAATTAATAAAGGGGCAGACGGATATGAAATGAAAGATGTCGAGCCTGAGCAACTGATTACATCTATACATAAAGTTTTGCAAGGAGAAAAAATCATACACCCTGAAGTACAAAAAGTGATGGAAGATGTAGCGAAAAAACCGCATCATGTCAATAAACTCTCTAATCGTGAAAAAGACGTCTTAAAAGAAATGGCAAAAGGTAAAACGAACCGCGAAATCGCTGAAGCTTTATATGTCTCTGAAAAAACGATTAAAACACATGTCAGTCACATTTTCTCTAAATTACAAGTCAGTGACCGTACACAAGCTGCTATTTATGCAATGGAAAATAAACTTATCTAATTCAACATTAAACGTATTTGAAAGGTTAGTCTAATAACTTTCATATACGTTTTTTTATTTTGTGAAAAACAGCACAATAAAATGTATATTTACTATTTATGTAAAATTAGACTATAATAGAACTATACAAAGGGGGATGAGACATATGAAGAGTAAAAAGTTAACAATGAACATTGTCATTGCACTTGTAGCAGGGATTATTATCGGATCCATTTGCGACATTTATGCAGACACAAGTTTAGTAAAAGGGGTAGACCAATATTTCTTTAACACAGTAGGTCAAATATTTCTAAACTTAATCTTTATGCTCGTAGTACCAGTCGTATTTGTATCGATTGTATTAGGGGTAGTTGGTGTCGGTGATCCGAAATTATTAGGCGGTATCGGCTTAAAAACACTAGTGTTTTTCTTATGTACGACAGCGATTGCGATTACAATTGCGATTGTATTGGCATTAGTGGTAAAACCAGGCGCAGGCCATTCAGACTTAATGAAAAGTACCGAGGTAGCTTCATATCAAAAAACGTTAGATAAACAAAGTGAAGGGGCAGAAGCACCGGCAAATCAAACTTTAATCAATCTGTTTCCAAAAAATCCAATTGAATCGATGACTCAAGGTAATATGTTGCAAGTGATTACGTTTTCGATTTTCATTGGGATCGGGATGATGGTATTAGGTGATAAAGCTTTAGTCGTCCGACAGTTTTTTGAACAATTTAACGAGATACTGATGTATATTATTTCAATGATTATGCGTGTGTTTGCGCCGATTGGAACGTTCTGTTTAGTAGCACATGCATTTACAGGAGCTGGACTTGGTGCAATCAAACAACTAGGTTTATACTTCATTGTTGTATTAGCTGCTTTAATTCTACATTTCTTCTTAATTTATGGCGGTACAATCAAATTTATCGCTAAAGACAGCCCAATCAAATTCTTTAAAGGATTTATTCCAGCGATTACGATTGGTTTCGGCGGTTCAAGTTCTAATGCGGCACTGCCAGTTTCAATGGAATGTACCAAGAAAATGGGGGTACGACCAGCTATTGCGTCGTTTGTACAACCGCTTGGTGCAACTATCAATATGGATGGTACGGCTATCATGCAGGGGGTTGCAACCGTCTTTATCGCACAAATTTCAGGTGCGCAACTAACAATCTTACAAATTTTAACAGTGATTGTGATTGCGGTCATTGCAAGTATCGGTACAGCAGGGGTGCCTGGTGTAGGGTTAATTATGTTAGCAATGGTACTTACAGCTGTTGATTTAAATCCTGCCGCAATTGGTATTATTATTGGTATTGACCGACTCTTAGACATGACACGTACAGCTGTAAATATTACAGGGGATGCAGCATGTGCGTTTATGATTTCTAAGCAAGAAGATAGAAAAGCAATCAGTTCATAGTATATGACAGGGGATTGAGATGTTCTAGCAACGTCTCGGTCTTTTTTTATTTTGTGAAAATATGACTTAACTGTGAAAAGAATATTTCTACTTTAAGGTAAAATTAACTTAAAATGTAAAAATCACTTGAAATATCGCAAATTTTCGCCATAATAGAATAAGGGTATAAAACCACCAGATCAAGCGTAACCAATTCCGTTAAAATGTAAGGAATTGGCAAATATATAACTTATGACGTGTTTGATTATTTAGACAATTTCGGCTTTATCAAAATACGTCATAAAAGCAAAATTCGCTCTTTTAATTTTTCGCATTTTGTATTAAGATGTAATTTGTGTTTCAAGAATTGTGTATTATTGCAATTTCTTGCGTACGGAAAGATTACACAATAGAAAGGTAGAGTAATAATGGACAGACAAAGTTTTACAGATTTAATTCAAACTAAGTTCAAGATGGTGAGAATAGAAGCGGGCTACACTCAAGATACGATGGCTCAAACAATCGGACTATCAAAGAAAACACTCGTACAAATTGAGAAAGAACGCGTTTTACCAAACTGGACTACATGTGTTTCAATTTGCGCTTTATTCAGAGACTCTGATGTCTTAAATAGTACTTTTGGATGTGACCCCCTTGAAATCGTCCAAACAATTTCTAGAAATCACTGTGCATATCCTAAACATGCCACAACAAGTGATATCTACTGGAATACATTAGATTCTAAAAATGGATTTATCCTGCAAAGTAATAAAGTCAGTGAAATCTACCGTGTATTAAATCAAAACAAACAACCTATTTTTGGTACTTCTAAATTAAGAGAAGCTGAAACATATTTCGGAAGAATCTCTAAAGATGAATTAGTACATGCTTAATTCAATACGATAAATAAGTGATAACAGAATCTCTAATAGAGGTTGATACACTTTTTATCCCATGTATGACTTTACTTAAAAGATTGATGGCGTTATTCCATCAATCTTTTTTTGCGTTTAGAAACATCTGAATTGTGAATGTAAAGAGATATATTGTAATATTAAACCTACGAGTGATTGAAAAGGAGATAAAAAATTATGCACGCATTTTTCGTCATATTATTTATGATTGTAATTGGCGCAATTATTGGCGGTGTCACGAATATCATTGCGATCAAAATGTTATTCCATCCGCAAAAAGCTTATCATATCGGAAAGTGGCGTATTCCATTTACACCTGGATTAGTACCTAAACGTAGAGAAGAAATCGCGAATAAAATTGGTCGCGTTATTGAAGAACATTTAATTACTGAAGCACTGATTAAAGAAAAAATCAGTTCAGCGAGTGCAAGACAAGCAATTGAAGGATTTATTTCACAGCAAATCAATAAACTAAGCAGTGATCGTGCAACTTTGCAAAACTTTGCGCAATCATTAGATATAGATTTTGAAACAGCAGCGCAGCAAAAGGTTCAGCAACTGATTGAAGATAAGTTGCAACAATACTATCAAGAACATGGTCAATCCGAATTGCGCACTTTAATACCTGAGGCATTGGAAGCGGAGATAGATGAGAAAGTCGAAAGTTTAACACCATTACTGTGTGATCGTGCACGCATCTATTTGTCTTCTCAAAAAGGGGAACAAGATATCTATAATATGTTAGATACTTTCTTTGAGGAGAAAGGTAAAATTGTCGGCTTGCTTGAGATGTTTATGACAAGAGCGAGCATTGCTGAGCGTATTCAAGTGGAATTGATTCGTTTAACAAATCATCCGAAAGCACGTCAAATTGCAGCACAGTTGATTAGAAATGAGTACCAAACATTAAAAGGTAAACACTTGAATCAAGTCTTATCACAAGCGCAATTTACAAATATCAAAGATAAAATGACTCCAATTATGATGGCGTATATCGATATCCCTCATAAAGCGAACCAACCAATTTCTGAATTAGCACCTGGCTTAGTACAGTATGCTCAAGCACATGCAGCAAGCTTTATTACCGATTTAATTGTAAATAAAGCAGCGGAGCATATTTCATCAATTATGAAACAAGTAAATTTAAGTGCGATTGTTGAAGAACAAATCAATTCATTCGACTTAGACTATATTGAACGTTTGATTATTGAAATTGCGAATAAGGAATTAAAATTAATCATGATGCTCGGATTCTTACTTGGAGGAATTATTGGTTGTTTCCAAGGTATTATTGCATTATTCGTTTAAAATGAATCGTGTTGGGAATGTGATTAGTGGCAGTTAATAAGAAATTGGGTAAATGTTTCGACACTGTTATATATTTATGTTATGTTTATTGACGACGTAGTAAAACAATAACTTATAGGAGTGAATTTGAAATGGCAGTAGATTTAAAAGAACAAGCACAAAAATTAGAAGAGGCTTTAAGAGAAAGCAATGAGTATCAAGCAATTAAAGATGCTTATGACAAAGTTAAAGCTAACGAAGAATCTAAAAAGTTATTCGATGAGTTCCGTGAAACACAATTGAAATTCCAACAAATGCAAATGCAAGGACAACAAATCGAAGAAGAAGACTTACAAAAAGCTCAAGAGCAAGCACAAGCAATTGAAAAAGACGAAAACATTGCTGAATTAATGCAAGCTGAACAACAAATGAGCCAAGTTTTCCAAGAAATCAACCAAATCATCGTAAAACCTTTAGATGAAGTTTACGCTGAAGGCGAACAATAATAATTAGACATTTTAACTGTCGGGTGACTTCACCCGGCAGTTTTTTCATGTTTTTGTTATCTGTGTTCTTTAGACGCATAGCAGGCGACTATGGTAAAATAAGATGATACTTTGATTACAAATCAATTGAATTTACATAATTTATATAGAATTTGGATTATATGAAAAAGGAGCTTACTATATATGGTGAAATTTATTCATTGTGCAGATTTACACCTAGATAGCCCGTTTAAAACGCATAGCCATTTAAGTGAAAACATTTATGAAGATGTGAAAAAGAGTACGTATGAAAGTTTTAAGACACTTGTTAATTTCGCATTACAAGAAGAAGTTGATTTTATCGTCATAGCCGGTGATGTCTTTGATGATCATAACCGTACGTTAAGAGCTGAAGTATTTTTAAAAGAACAATTTGAACGCTTAAAGAAAGAGCAGATATTTGTTTATATGTGTCATGGAAATCATGATCCACTATCAGATAGTGTTGTAACAGACTGGCCAGAAAATGTTTCAGTGTTTGATAAAAATGTTGAGACGTATCAAACCATTACAAAGAATGGTGAAAAGATTTTATTACATGGTTTCAGTTATCAAGATCATGCAAGTTACGAAAACAAATTAGATGAGTATCCTTCTAGCCAAGGAGAGAAAGGCCTGCATATTGGTGTACTGCATGGTACCTATAGCAAATCCTCTACGAAGCACCGTTATACTGAATTTCGATTAGAAGATTTAAACTCTAAACTTTATCATTACTGGGCACTCGGCCATATTCATGAACGTCAACAAATTAATGATATGCCACCGACGTACTATCCTGGTAATATACAAGGCCGTCATTTCAATGAAATGGGAGATAAAGGTTTTCTACTTGTAGAAGGGGACGAATTTAAATTAAATGTTGAATTTGTACCTTCACATTTTATTCGTTTTGATGAAATTAAAATTGAAACAAAACAAACAACAAAGCAAGGCATTTATGATGTGGTACAAAAATTTAAAAATCAAGTCAGAAAACAAGGTAAAGCTATCTATAGAGTTTATTTAGAGATTGATAGTGATGAGCCTGTGTCTTCTCAAGATTTAATGCAAGTGGAAGCAATGTTGAAAGAATACGAAGAAAATGAAAATAACTTCGTGTTTATTGAATCTTTAATTGTTTCTTATAAAGATGATGACACAAGACCACTTGAGCATGAATTTTCTCAAGAATTGAAAGCTGATGACGCAATTTTTACAAATGCGATGAGTGATCTTTACCTAAATCCTAAAGCAACTAAGTTTTTAGATAACTATGATGACTTTGATAAGGTAGAATTGATTAATCGTGCAGAGGCATTGCTTAAGTCAGGTTTAAGAGGTGAGCAATCATGAAGATTTTAGCATTAGATATTTATGGTTATGGTAAGTTCGTTGAAAGAACAATTAAATTTAATAAGTCATTAACACAAATATATGGTGAGAATGAAGCGGGTAAATCAACAATCCAAGCTTTTATCCATTCAATTTTATTCGGCTTTCCGACTAAAAGAGAAAACGAACCGCGTTTTGAACCGAGATTAGGTAACCAATATGGCGGCAAGCTTTATTTGAAGTTAGATGATGGACAAGAAATCCAAGTTGAACGTGTGAAAGGTGCAGCGCAAGGTGATGTTAAAGTCTATCTTGAAAATGGCGGTATCCGTGATGAAGAATGGCTGCAAAATAAATTAAATTATATCGACAAGAATACATATAAAGGCATTTATTCTTTCGATGTTTTAGGTTTACAAAATATCAATCGCAATATGGATGAGAAACAACTTCAAGAATACTTGTTGCAAGCAGGTGCTTTAGGATCCACGCAATTTACAACCATGAGAGAACAATTAGAAGCACAAAAAGCAGCGTTATATAAACGTTCAGGGAAGAATCCTGTCATTAATCAGCAATTAGAGCAATTAAACGATTTACAAAACCAAATCAGAGCGCATGAAAGCGAATTGGAATCTTATCATAGTCTGATTGATGAAAGAGATAAAGCTGAACGTCGTTTAGATCATCTTCAACAAAACTTGATGCAATTATCTAAGATGCATGAAGCGAAACAAAAAGAATTAGCATTATTAGATCAAGCGCAAGAATGGAAAGCACTAGAGCATGAATTGAACATCGAACCGCTAGACTTCCCAGAACAAGGGATTGAGCGATATGAAGCATCTAAAGCACGTAAAGATCAGTTGAAGAAAGATATCAGCCTACGCCAAGAAAAATTAACGCAGTTACAACAAGAAAATGAACAAATTGATGTCCCAAAACAATCTGATATCGATGCGTTAAATAATATCGCTAAACAAGAAAATGACATTAAACAAAAAGAAACACAACTACAAGCTTTGAATAAAGAGATTGAAGATAAATCAAGAGAAATCGAAGGTCTTAAATCTAATATTGGTTGGCAAGAAGATCACGATAATATAGATACTTCTGAAAGTATGAAAAGCTTCGTCAGCAAGCAAATTGCGAAGAAACAAGATCAAGCCTCATACATGACTCAATTAGAACGTACTTTAGAAGAACAACAAATAGAACAAGCAAACAACGAAGAAGAAAAGCAACAAGTTGAAGATGTGCTCGTTTCTGATGAAGTATTTGAGAAGAAAAAAGAATATAATCAAAAGTCCATTGAGTTAAATGAAAAGAAAAATCTTTATCAAAAAATGAAAGAAGCTTTTGATTCAGAACAGGCTGAACGAAATCGTAAACAAAAAACAACAAGAATTATCTTTATTGTATTAGCAATTGTCAGTGCTGGTTTAGCAGTCTTCTCATTTGCGACACAAGCACTTTTATTTGCGATTATCTTCGCTGTTGCTGCGGTAGGCTTTGTAGTAGGTGCGATTTTATTCAAGTCATCAGAAATCGGTCATAGTGAAACATTCTCTAATGAAATTTCACAATTAGAACAAGAGAATGCAGCACTCGAAGATAAATATGACTTAGACTTTGATTTAGATGATCAAGCTCGCTTGAGAAATCAACATCATAGTGTAGATAAATCTATCGGTATTTTGAATTCTAAAATTGAGTTGACTGAAGATAAGTTAGCAGAAGCACAACAAAATCATGAACGTTTTGACCAAAATATTCAGGAAGTCAAAGCTGATTTACATGTTTCAGAAAAAATGTCAGATGATTTATTGATTGACGGTATTAAAACAATCGAACGTATTCAATCGTTAAAACAACGTGTTTCTGAATTACAAGAACAACATTCTGTATTGAAATCAGAAGTTGATGCGTTCTATGATCATGCGCAAGCAGTGACAAAAAATCAAATCAGTGATTTTAAATCAGCTGCACTCTTCCATGATACAAATCGTTGGTTGAAACAAGCAGAAGAAAATCAAACAAGATGGAATCGCAATGATGAAGACATTCAACTTTTAACTAATGAACTGAAACAGTTGAATGAGCGTTTAGATGAACATAATCAATCTATTAACAGCTTATTTGATTTTGTGAAAGTTGGGGATGAGGAAGCATATTATCGTTACCATCATCGTTATGTGACTTACAAAGATAATCACAGTAGATATCAAGATCTTAATAAATATTTAGAAAATCAAAATATGATGTACGATGAAGCATCTGATTTAAGTGATAAAACAAAAGTACAGTTAGAAGAAGAAAATAACAGATTAGCTTCACAAGTTGATGAATATAATGATAAGTATCTTACGTTACAATCAGAAGTCAGCGATTTAACTGCACAAATCAAACATATGGAAACTGATGATACATTAACGCAATTACGTCATCGTTACTATATGCTTAGAAATCAAATGAATGAAAATGCGAAAGATTGGGCAAGCCTCAGCTATTTACAAGCGTTAGTAGATGCACATATCAAACAAATTAAAGATAAGCGTTTACCACAAGTCATTGATGAAGCTACTGAAATCTTTAAACAATTGACGCATGATAATTATACGCAAGTCACATATGAAAATGAGGATGTCAGAGTTAAACATCGTAATGGTCAAATGTATCAGCCAAATGAAATCAGTCAATCAACGAAAGAAGCGCTATACATTGCCTTGCGTTTAAGTTTAATCAAAATTTTGAAACCTTATTATTCAATGCCAATCATTATCGATGATGCCTTCGTTCATTTTGACAAGCATCGTAAAGGTGCTATGATAGACTACTTGAAATCTTTATCAGCAGAATATCAAATTTTATACTTTACATGTTCAAAAGATAATAATATTCCTGCTAAACAAACAGTTATTTTAGAAAAACTAGAAGAAGGAGGCAAAAAATGAGAAATGTAGAAAAGCTTCAACCTGGAGATTCGGTAGATCATTTTTTCTTAATCCATCGAGCTGCTCAGGGTGTTACTGCGCAAGGCAAAGACTATATGACTTTGTATTTACAAGATAAAAGCGGTGAAATTGAAGCTAAAGTATGGACAGTAACAAAGCAAGATATGGAAGTCCTAAAACCAGAAACAATCATTCATGCTAAAGGCGATGTGATTAATTATCGTGGCCGTAAACAAATGAAAGTAAATCAGTTTAAATTAGCAGAACCTGCTGATGGATTATCAGCCAAAGATTTCATTGATGGTGCGCCGTTAACACCAGATCAAATCAAAGAACAAATTGATTACTTTTTATTGGAAATTGAAAATAGTAAACTTCAACGTCTAACAAGGCATATGTTGAAAAAACATCATGACACGTTTTATGTCTTTCCAGCTGCAAGTTCCTTTCATCATAACTTTGCGAGCGGTTTAAGTTATCATGTTTTAACGATGCTGAAGATAGCTAAAAGTTTATGCGATATCTATCCGATGTTAAATAAAAGTTTGTTATATAGTGGCGTGATTTTACATGATATCGGTAAAGTTAAAGAGTTAAGCGGACCGGTTGCAACGTCATATACGGTTGAAGGTAACTTATTAGGCCATATCTCTATCGCAAGTGAAGAAGTGACAAAAGCTGCAGAAGAGTTAGGTATTGAAGGTGAAGAAGTGATGTTGCTAAAACATATGATTTTATCACATCATGGTAAACTAGAATATGGTTCACCTAAATTACCGATGCTGAAAGAAGCAGAAATTCTAACGTACATCGATAATATCGATGCTAGAATGAATATGTTTGAGAAAGCTTTCAAGAAAGCGAGAAAAGGACAGTTCACTGAACGTTTATTTGCAATGGAAAACAGACAATTTTATAATCCAGAGAGTTTAGATTAATCTATCTCTTAACAATAAAAAGCTGAATTCCGAGTGGAATTCAGCTTTATTTTAGCTTTAAGACTTATTAAGGCGTTTGCATACCTTCGCCGCCTTGAGACTGTTGTTTAAGTTTGTCAGGGTTCAAGATAGAGTCTTCGACTGCTTTTTTAATATCTCTATCTTTGAAATCAACGTTAAATTCTTTTAGTAAGTCTTTGTATGCCTCTACTAAAATCTTAGGATCTTTTTGAACTTTATTTTGGATGATTTGTGATTTCAACTTATCTTTTTCTGATGAGAAATCAGTTGGTTGATCTGCTTTGATGATATGATAACCATAATCTGATTTAACGACATCTGAGATTTCGCCATCTTTCAATTTGAATAGTGCTTTATCAAATGGTTTTACCATTTGGCCTTTAATAACATAATCTAAGCTGCCGTCTTTTTTAGCACTTGCTTCATCCATAGATTCTTTTTTAGCGATTTCTCCGAATTTATCAGGATTTTTCTTCACTTCTTTTTGGATTTTCTCTGCTTTAGCTTTCGCTTCTTTATCACTTAAACCTTCTTTATCTTTATCATCAGATTTCACTTTGATTAAGATATGAGAAGCTTTTTTAGTGTCTTCTTTAAGCTCTTTATCAGAAACTTTAACTTTATCCATTAACATTTGTTTTTGGTAAGCTTGCAATTTCTTTTGTTCCTTATAGTCTTTAAGTGTCATACCTTGTTGTTTTAGAGCACTTTCAAATTGGTCTTTACCGCCATATTGTTTTTGCTCATCTTTAATTTGTTTATCAATTTCTTTATCATCAACTTTGTCAGCATACTTTTTCTCTAGTAATTTGCCTAACAAAATTTCAAAAGAACTATTAGCGATTTGTTCTTTACCGATTTTTTTCATGACATCTTCTACTTTAACATCTCCAGCTTTAGAAGATATTAAGACATTTTCTTTAGAATCTGTGGCATGATTCCCGCATGCACTTAATAGCACAGCACTCGCTGTAATTGGAATCATAACTTTTTTTAATGATTTCATAACGCAGTCTCCTTTTTCAAAATATAACAATGTTAATATACCATAATATGAATCTGATACAAATTCATTACTGTTGTCTTCAGACTAAAGTATTAAAAATGAGATAAATAAAAGCACCTTAAACATAAAATAACATGTTCAAGGTGCTGCTTGTATCATTAATTAAAATGTGTGTCTAACGGCATATCATATTTATTTAAGATATTAAAACCTGTGCAATGTTCTTCAATATATCTGCCTTCATTTGAGAATAAGATTAATTTTAAATACATAAAGTCCATCACTGAGAAACCAGCGTTTAGTGACAGTAGGAACATGAAATAATGACCGTACTGCGGCATTAATGTTGCCATATAAATACTTGCTGCAGTAATCACGATAACTGGTGCAATTAAGCATAAGCAAAATAAGTATTTATTCACTGGCGTACTGACATATAAGTTATATAAAGGTATCCATGGTCGCTTAGTAAGACGTTTCTTTTTAAAGTGTTTGTAGTAGGGTGCTAAAACAATTAAATGAATGAGTTTATGAATTGGATAAAGTAATAACACCGCTATTAGAAACACGAAAAAGTACCGGTCTGTGATCTCTTTATTGGATAAAAATATCAATACTTCATAGCTGATTAAAAATGTGATAATAGTTGTGACAACAGCAATAAAAAAGATACGGGGTAAGCCAAATCTTGTATTAATGTCAATTTGACGTGAGCATAAAAACATCACGATACCTCCTCGCATTATTTATTTGTTTTTTCGTTTATTTTGGGATATTTTTTCTAAGTTCTTATCAATACTTAGGTATTATCTATCTTTCTAATGAAAGAGTCAAGTATTAATTATGAGGAAATTTTATGCTAATTAAGTGGCATGTTTAGAAGAGGGGAAAATGCTGTAATATCGCATGTTCATGAAGTTTAAAATTTAAAAGAAAAGACCAGGACAACACGATGTTGTTCTGATCTTAAATACTCATTATTCAGCTTCAGTGTCCACTTGTTTCTTTTTAGGTTCCACTGCAGCTGTTTGATTTTGTTGTACCGTTTCACGCTGGTCTTTACCAACAGGTTGTTGTTTTGGTGTGTACGGTGTGATGTTTTTCTTATCAGGGCTTTTCGTAATGCCTTGCACCGTTTCACCGATAACTTCACCGCGTTTTTGGATATCTTGAATATTTTCTTGAATATGATTGATATTTGGTTGAATATCTTTCATAAAGTCGCTAATCAAAGTTTTAACTTCATCGACGATAGTTTTAACTTCTTGCGTACCGTCTTTGATTTGATTAACATAGCTTGAAATATTAGATGATTGTTGTTTAATTGCTTTTGTACTGTCGTCAAATTCAGTTTGGCCAGCTTTAGAACTGTTTTTATTAAAAGCAGTTACAGCAAGACCAGCAGCAGTACCAGCAACTAATCCACCTAAAATGCGAATTACTTTCATAGGTTAGTCTCCTTATTAAATGATGTTGAGTTTAGATATAGTATGTTATTACCCGAAAATTAGGTAATCATTCAAAATGTGCTTGAATCTCTTTTGCAATTTTAGCTTTTGCTTCATCGCCTAATTCTTCTTCGTGTGTAATCCATTTATAACCGAAGCCATCCACATCATTTTCGTATCTTGGTAAGAAGTGGAAATGTAAGTGGAATACAGATTGGTCTGCAAATTCACCATTGTTTTGAATGATGTTTAAGCCGTCTGGATTAAATGCTTTTTTAATTGCGTTGGCAATTTTAGGCATTGCTGCACCGATATGCTGCATTGTTTCTGGATCAGTTTCGAAAATGTTTGGTGAAGCTTTCTTAGGTACAAGCAAAGTGTGACCTTTCGTTACTTGCGAAATATCTAAGAATGCATAGACATAATCATCTTCATAAACTTTATAACTTGGGATTTCACCATCAATGATTTTGCTGAAAATTGTTTCTGACATCACAATTCACTCCTTAAAAGGTTTACTTAAAGTACATTATAGCATTACCCGCCTTTAAACGTCATGTCACGAATGATTTCTCTATGAGTTAATACACGCTTTTTGGTACAATAAAGAACAGTTGGAGGTTATGAATATGACTGTTAAAGTAGAACATCTCACAGGTGGTTATGGTAAAAAACCTGTGATTCAAGATATTAGTTTTGAATTAAAAAATGGTGAAATTGTAGGCTTGATCGGCCTTAACGGTGCAGGGAAAAGTACGACAATCAAGCACATGCTCGGATTGTTAACACCTGCTGCAGGTGAACTTTCTATTTCAGGTACTAACATCAAAGAAGACATTGAGACCTATAGACATAAATTATCGTATATTCCTGAAGCACCGGTCATATATGAAGAATTAACATTACAAGAACATATTGATATGACTGCAATGGCTTACGGCATTGATAAACAAACTGCAATGGATCGTGCCATGCCGTTATTAAAAACATTTCGTTTAGAAAAAGAACTCCAAGTTTTTCCAAGTCATTTTTCTAAAGGGATGAAACAGAAGGTCATGATAATTTGCGCCTTTATCGTCAACCCTGAACTTTATATCATTGACGAGCCATTTCTTGGTTTGGATCCATTAGGTATTCAATCCATGTTGGATTTAATGGTAGAGAAGAAGAATGAAGGGCGTACTGTGTTGATGAGTACACATATATTAGCAACAGCCGAACGTTATTGTGATCGCTTCATCATCCTTGATGAAGGCCGTATCGTTGCTTTTGGTAATTTAGATGAACTTAGAGCACAAACAGGTTTACATGATAAAACATTAGATGAAATTTATATTCATGTGACGCAAGGTGGTCAAAACGTATGACAGACCATCGCGCCATAGAATTATTTAACCAAAGAAGAACAGCAATCAGTAAAGAAAAAGCCTACTATAATAAATTTATTTTTAATGGGCACTTTTCAGTATTTCTATTGATTTTATTCGGTGCGTTTATATTAGGCTACGGTAACTGGCTTAAACATATTCCATCTGGCATACCATACGCATTATTAGCAAGTATCGCTGTTGCTGTAATTTCGATCTTTCCTTTACGCACTTTGTTTAAAGAGGCGGATCGTTTGTTCCTATTACCATTTGAACGGCATATGCGCAGCTACTTGAACTATAGTATTCTTTATAGTTATTTAAATAGAATAGCTTTGCAAGTGGTTGTATTAATTGTACTCTTTCCATTATTCAGTCGACTTGAAGCGGGCAATCTGCTTTACTACGCATTATTTGCGGTTGCCGCTTTAATTTATCCATATCTCGGCTTAATTGCCAAATTAGAGTGGATGCAGGCAAAAAGACCTTTATGGATTATGCAAGTCCTGCAATGGCTGCTCTTTGCAATCACATACGTTTTAATATTAGGTGCACATCAATGGTTTGGTTTGTTGCTTGTTATTGTATTTATCGCATGGATTATTGTACTAAAGAAAAATAATGCAAAACGCTTATTGCCATGGGAAGCGCTGATTGCGATTGAACAGCAACATCTCATGAATTACTATAAATTCGTCAATATGTTCACTGATGTAAAACACTTGCGCTCAGCGGCAGTACGTCGTCGTTATTTGGATTTCTTATTGCCGAGACCGCGTTCAAATCAATATAACGCAAAGCATATGTATTTATTTCTATTTAAACGTAGCTTCTTAAGAGGTAAAGATGCATTCAATATCATTTTACGATTAGTTATTATTGAACTTGTGTTAATGATTTGGCTTTCGAATCAATGGATTTCATTAATTGTAGGCGGACTGTTTATGTATATAATTTTACTGCAAACAGCACAGTTCTATACACAACAAGCTTATGGGTTATGGCCGCAAGTTTGGCCTGTACCTGAAGAAAGAGTAATTCAAGGTTATGGTCAGTTTCTATATCATATTATGTTTGGTATCGGTGTAATATTGGCGTTAACATACGCTATCCTTTTCCCGCCACAATTTTATATGGCATTAGTATTCTTTGTCGTGGGTTGGTTGACAATCAGAAATATTATCAAGAAATTGAAATACCAAGAAGCCTTATTAAAAGACTAATTCTAAATATATAAAAACAACGTCTCATTAGCAATTTAAGCTAATGGACGTTGTTTTGTTTTTTAGATACTTTTGCTTAATCTTTATCCACCGGATAGAGGAAACGTTCAAAATAACTTGAATGTTGGCCGCTAGAACCGAAGAATTGAGATAACGCTGTTTTAGAGAAGTTATCTTGATAAACTTGAGAAGATTTGAAATCTTCAAAGTTACTACGCTCAGCAAAACCAAAGTAGATTTTGTAAGTTGTTCCTTTAATTGGTTTTAAGAAACGGTAACATTTGAATCCAGGGAATTTATCCAAGTTTAAAGATAATGATGTTAAACGTTTTTCTAATTGATACATATGATTTTCTGAAGTTGGGATAAAGACAACTGCATAGAAACATTCTTCTTCAAGTTCATTAATGCTTGAAAGTACTTCATATTTAAGTGGTTCTTTTAAAGCAGTTGGTTGTTCAGTTTCTTCAAAAATCACTGATGAATCATTTGTTGAGAATAAAAATAAGTTATGCTCTGGGTTGTTTAATCGAATTTGGTTAAGGTATTCGAATGTACCATAGGATGCATATAATTTCATGGCACGTTCCTCCTTTTTTGTATTATTCTACAAAGAATAAAAATAAGTTTCTAGCAATTAAAAATACTAGTAGTCTCATTATATAGTATTAGTAGGGCAATTTGATATAGAAATGATGAAAATGTTTCAGATTTTGAAAACGGAACCAATGAGGATTTTAACAAATTATGTCATAATGTAATATGTTGCAACTAAAGAAGGTAAGCACGTAGAAAAAGTTTACACGATTGTGATTTGCTATGTCTTTTTTATGACATTTACATCCAACAAAATACGTGTATTCTACGGATATGCTAGAATAGATTAGAATGATTATAATTTTGGGAGGATACTGTGGTGCATCAAAAAAATAATACAATTTTAAAGATGATTAAGGGAGAAGAGGTTGAACACACTCCATTATGGTTTATGCGACAAGCAGGTCGTTCTCAACCTGAATATCGTGCCTTAAAAGAGAAATATTCGTTATTTGAAATTACACACCAACCTGAATTGTGTGCCTATGTTACACATTTACCAGTAGATCACTATCAAACTGACGCAGCAATTTTATATAAAGATATCATGACACCATTAAAACCGATTGGTGTAGATGTAGAGATTAAATCTGGTATCGGTCCTGTGATTGAGAATACAATCAAAACGATTCAAGATGTAGAAAAGCTAGGACAAATTGATCCAAAACGCGATGTACCTTACGTGTTAGATACGATTAAGCTCTTGACGGAAGAAAAATTGAATGTGCCTTTAATTGGTTTTGTCGGCGCACCATTTACTTTAGCAAGTTATATGATTGAAGGTGGACCTTCTAAAAATTATCACTTCACTAAAGCTATGATGTATCGTGATGAGGCAACATGGTTTGCGTTAATGAATCATTTAGTAGATATGTCTATCACGTATGCGAATGTACAAATCGAAGCGGGTGCAGAGTTGATTCAAATCTTTGATTCGTGGATTGGCGCATTAAATGCCCCTGATTTCAGATATTACATTAAGCCGCATATGGAACGCTTAATTAAAGGGATTAAAGCAGAACATGATGTGCCGGTTATCTTATTCGGTGTGAATGCTACACATTTAATTGAAGAATGGAATTCACTTCCGATTGATGTATTAGGTATTGATTGGCGTACAACAATCAAAGATACTGCTGATGCAGGTGTTAGGAAAACAATTCAAGGCAACTTAGATCCTTCATTGTTATTGGCACCTTGGGAAGTTATTCAACCGCGCTTAGATGAAATCTTAGATCAAGGAATGGCTTACGGCAAACACATTTTCAACTTAGGACACGGGGTATTCCCAGAAGTGAAACCAGAAACGTTGAAGAAAATTGCTGATTATGTCCATGAATATACAAAACGAAAATAATTTAAATGCAAAATGAACGGTAAAGGAAGGGTTTAATATGACTCGAACTATTGGACTACTCGTGATGGCGTATGGTACGCCTTATCAAGAAAGTGATATAGAGCCGTACTACACAGATATTCGTCACGGTAAAAAACCGACACCAGAAGAAGTTCAAAATTTAAAAGATCGCTATGAATTTATAGGTGGGATGTCTCCATTGGCTAGAATTACAGATGAACAAGCGGAGGCATTAAAAGATAGATTGAACTTAATGTATGAAGAACAAGATATTGAGTTTAAAGTCTATGTCGGTTTAAAACATATTCATCCATTTATTGAAGATGCAGTTGAACGTATGCATCAAGATGGTATTACAGAAGCGATTACGATTGTCTTAGCGCCGCATTTCTCTAATTTCTCTGTAGGTTCATATAACAAACGTGCAGCGAAAGCGGCACAAACACATGGTATTAAATTGACGTATGTGAACAGCTTTTATCAACAACCAAAATTTATTCAATACTGGGTGAAACAAATTAATCAAACACTTTCAGACATACCTGAAGCAGAACATGATCGTACTGTTTTGGTGGTTTCAGCACACAGTTTACCTGAGAAGATGATATTAGAATCAAATGATCCATATCCAGAGCAATTAAAAGACAACACAAGATTATTAGAAGAACTATCAAATATTCAACACACAGCAAGAGGATGGCAGTCTGAAGGTAATACAGGCACACCATGGCTCGGACCGGATGTACAAGATTTAACAAGAAGTTTAAAAGCTGAATATGGCTATGAACATTTTATTTATACGCCAGTTGGTTTTGTTTGTGATCATTTAGAAGTCCTTTATGATAATGATTATGAATGTAAAGTGGTATGTGACGAAGTAGGCGCAACTTATCATCGTCCACCGATGCCAAATACACATCCGCTCTTTATCGGTGCTATGGCAGATGAAGTTTATTATGTTTTAACAACGAAAGAAGAGGATGCAAATGAGTAAGAACATCGCAGTCATCGGCGGAGGGATTACAGGGCTTTCCGCAGCATATTATTTTAAAAAAGAACATCCTGAATATGATGTCACAATAATTGAAGCCACAAATCGTACGGGTGGTAAAATTCAAACGTATCGTAAAGATGGTTTCACGATTGAATTAGGTCCAGAATCTTATTTGGGTCGCAAAACAATTATGACTGATCTTGCGACAGAAGTGGGCTTAGGTGATGAATTAATTACCAACCAAACAGGACAATCTTATATCTATGCACGTAACCGTTTATATCCGATACCTGGTGGTTCTATCATGGGTATACCGACAGATTTAAAACCTTTTATGACAACACAATTAATCTCATTAAAAGGTAAATTACGTGCCGCTATGGATTTAACTAAGAAACCTATTGAAATGGATGGAGATATTTCTGTAGGAGATTTCTTCAGACAACGTTTAGGCGATGAAGTATTGGAAAATCTGATTGAACCTTTAATGGGTGGTATTTATGGTACGGATATCGATAAATTAAGCTTAATGAGTACGTTTCCTAACTTTAAAGAAAGAGAAGAGGAGTTCGGCAGTTTAATCAAAGGTATGCGCCATGAGAAGTTATTAAGACAACGAAAAAAACAATTGTATCCTGGTGCACCTAAAGGGCAATTTAAGCAATTCAGACATGGTTTATCTTCTTTTATCGAAGCGTTAACGCATGCAGTGATTGAGCAAGGTACAACGATCCAATATCAAACTAAAGTAGAAGATATCATTGGTTTCCAAAAAGGATATAACGTTGTTTATAACGGCGAAAAACACTTTTATGACGGCGTCTTAGTAACAGTACCACATCAAACATTTATGCAATGGTTCTCAGAAGATCCAGCATTAGATTACTTTAAAACAATGGAAAGTACTTCTGTAGCGACGGTTGTTTTAGCATTTGATGAAAAAGATGTGGTCAATACGTATGATGGTACTGGCTTTGTGATTGCGAGAACTTCTAATACTCGTATTACCGCTTGTACATGGACCAGCAAAAAATGGCCGTTTACAACACCAGAAGGTAAAGTCTTGTTACGTGCTTATGTCGGAAAACCTGGTGATAACATTTTAGAAGAAATGGATGATGAACAGATTGTTGCGACAGTACGTCGTGATTTAAGTCAAATGATGGATATTAAAGGCGATCCGGAATTTTCAATTGTTCATCGTATGCCAAAAAGCATGCCACAGTATCATGTAGGTCATATTCAACAAGTGCGACGTATTCAAGATCATATCAAACATACGTATCCGTACTTACGTATTACAGGTGCAGCATTTGAAGCGGTCGGTTTACCTGATTGTATTCAACAAGGTAAAGATGCCGCAGAATCTTTAGCAGAAGTTGTACAATAAATGTTATGACATGTCGAATTGTAATGAAAAAGATTGACCTTTTTATCAAATAGGATTAATCTTATAATTGAAGACGATGAGATAATATGATGGATTTTATATTATAGGTATGAGAAATACACAAGAGAAAGATGACCTGAACCTAAGTTTTAATGACGATTGTAAATCGCTAAATATCTTTTGATGAGCACAGAAGATAGGAGACGGTTTTCAATACATTTAAACTGATATTTCAGGTTATTTTCTTTTTGAAAGAGCAAGAGGTGAAGAACATGACTAATATTGTTTTAATTCATGCTCAAGGTGCTGACGCCCACTCAAATTGGTATGAATGGTTAGAACAATCATTAAGACTAGAAGGATATCATTCAGATATCGTTAATATCCAACATGACTTACCAGTCAATATGGAAGAATGGTTAAAGCAGTTAAATGAGCAAATTGAAATTTCACAATATGAAACATATTTCGTAACACATGGCTTCGGTACGCTTGCGGGGCTGAAATATTTAGAACAACATCCAGATATTCGTATTGAAGGGTTCTTCAGTATTGCAGGGTTTGGTCCGAATGCTGAAGGTGTAAATCCTGATTTACATGTTCCAGATGTTACATTAGACATTGAAGACTTAAAATCACGTATTGACTATTTCTATGGTATCGCATCTAAAGATGATTCGAATGTTCCATATCAAGATACAGAGCGTTTAGTTCAAGCTTTTGATGGTGATATGAAGGTTATTGATGAAGCGGGTCATTTTACGACTGAGGATGGTTATGATACTTTCCTCGCATTAAAGAATAATATGATTAAACGCATGGCTAATTAAATCATTGATAAAAAAGGTCTCTCTGACGTATTTACTCGTTCAGAGAGACCTTTTCATTTTATATTAAGTAATGCTTAACATACGATCTAAGCTTTCTTTCGCATATTTTGCTGTTTCAGCATCAACTTTGATGATGTTATCACGGTTGCCATCTAAAATTTTATCTAAACACCAAGCTAGGTGAGGAAGGTCAATACGGTTCATAGTCAAACATGAACACATTAATGGATTTAATGAATCAATCGTGATGTCTGTGTAAGTATCTTTTAAACGATTCACTAAATTCATTTCAGTTCCGATTAACCAACGAGAACCTTTTGGTGCGTTTTTGATAGTTTCAATAATGTAGCGTGTTGAGCCTGCATAATCAGCAGCTTGTACCACTTCGAATTCACATTCAGGGTGTACAATCACATTGATTTCAGGATCACGTTCACGTGCTAAATCGATATGTGCTTTATGGAATTTCTCATGTACAGAACAATGACCTTTCCATAAAACAATACGTAAATCTTCAAGTTTGCCTTCATAAACAAGTTCTTTAGCAATTGGATCCCATACTGCCATTTGTTCAAGTGGAATGCCTAAATCATATGCTGTATTACGTCCTAAGTGTTGGTCAGGTAAGAATAAAATAACTTTACCTTGTTTCAATGCCCAATCCACTACTGATTTTGCGTTACCGCTAGTTACACATGAACCACCGTGTTCGCCAACGAACTTTTTAATCGCTGCAGTAGAATTGACATAAGTTAATGGCAAGATATCTAAGTTGAATTCTTGTGTTAAAACATCATAGCCATGTAAAGCTTGTGTGATATTTGCCATGTCTGCCATAGAACAACCAGCAGATAAATCTGGTAGATAAATGTCTTGGTGGTCGTCTGTTAAGATGTCTGCTGTTTCTGCCATAAAGTGTACACCGTTAAATACGAAGTATTCAGCAGCAGTATTTTCTTTACAGATACGAGCAAGTTCTAATGAATCACCCGTAATATCGGCAAATTGAACGACCTCATCTTTTTGATAATGATGTGTCGGCATGAATAGGCGATCACCTAATTCATCTTTAATAGATTGAATATGTTGTTCTAACTCCTCAGTTGACATTTCAAGATACTTTTCAGGAATTTCCTTTGATACAGATAACATTGGGTTAAACATTTAAATCACAACCTTTGCAGAAATATCGAGCGCGTTTTGCGCATAAAATAGAGCACCCATTGAAATGAAATCTACGCCAGTTTCAGCGTACGCAACGACATTTGTTTCGTTAATATTACCAGAAGCTTCAGTTTGAATATGTTGAGGAACTGCTTTAAGATGTTCAGCAATCCATTCTGGTGTTTGGTTATCAAACATAATGATGTCTACATCTTGATTGATTGCTGTGTTAAGCATCTCTTCATTTTCAATTTCTACTTCAATTTTATCCATTGGACCTACAACTTTTTTAGCGTTTTGAATCGCAATTTCCATTGATTCAGAGAAAGCGATATGGTTATCTTTCAACATCAATCCATCATTTAAAGAACGACGATGGTTCAAACCACCTCCAACAGTCACCGCAAATTTCTCAAAGATACCTAAGCCTGGTGTTGTTTTTCTTGTATCAACAATGCGCGTAGAAGTATGCGCAATTTTTTCTGCGATACGATGTGTTTGTGTGGCAATACCTGACATACGTTGAATTAAGTTCAGAACAATACGTTCCATAGTAAGTAATACGTAAACAGGGCCTGTAATTTCAGCGATGATATCACCAGGTTTGACTGTCTCACCATCTTTGATTTTTTGGTCGATATCGATGTGACTCTTTAATAACTTGAATCCTTCTTTGATAATAGTTTCGCCGCAAAAGATACCGTTATCTTTTGATTTTAAGTACATTGTACCTTGTTGTGTCTGATCAAAGATGTGTGTTGCTAAATCACCATATTGATTATCTTCAATGTAATATTGAGTGATTTTCTCTCTGACGAGTAGTGGATTTAACATGTTCCATGCCTCCTGAATTGATTTCAATAAGTTCAAATTGTAATTGCTTATCTTGATGTGGATAATCAAGTCTGTAATGTACGCCTCTTGATTCTTGACGAGCAAGCGCTGCTGTACAGACGATTTGTAGTAATTTGACAGTACAATAACGTTGCCATTTTGCTTTATCGACATATTCTGTTTCAGATGTTTCGAATAATGTCTGTTCAATTTCTTTCAAATAGTTTTGCATTTTGATTCCTTTACGTTCCACACCTAAAATGTCAAAACTTTTTTGTTGTAATTGTGCAGCTCTATCAGCTGAGATAGAAGGTATTTTAAATACTGGATTAAAATGACTATGACTGACAGGTTGTAAAGTTTGATTTAACTTCTCGGCACATAAAGCACCCATAACTAAACCTTCTAATAATGAATTACTGGCTAAGCGGTTGGCACCATGAAAGTTTGTACAAGCCGCTTCTCCAATCGCATACACGCCTTCAAGACTTGTTGTTCCATCAATCTCTGATTTAATGCCGCCGACGGTATAGTGTGCGCCTGGTGTAACAGGGATACGTTGTTTGGCAATCGCTTCAGGATAAATGTGCTTGAACAGCTTTGTAAATAGTAGGGAAACGCTCTGCAAAATTCGAAATCGCACTAATATCTAAAAAGACTTGGTGACCTTCTTGTTGTTGATGATAGATTGCACGACTAGTCACATCACGTGGAGCCAAGCTTTTCATCGGATGTATTTTATCCATAAACGGAATGTCTTGTTCATTGACTAGCACACCACCGTCACCTCTAACAGCTTCAGACACTAAACTATAGGCATGTTCAGGTTCACCTAATAAAGTAGGGTGGAATTGAATCATTTCCATACTTTCTAAAGCGATGTCATGACGTAATGCGACCACACATCCTGATGCAATGGTATGTGGTATATTAGAGTTAGTAGGGAAGAGGTTGTTAATACCTCCTGTTGCGAACACGACACTATCTGCTTCAATGATTTGTTGTTCGTCAGTACTATCTAAAACAAGTACGCCACAGACTTGATGTTCATGGTTATAAATTAAATCAATGACTTCTGTTGATTCCATTATGGATAAGTGTGGATGAGAAAGATGTTCTACCATATGTTGTGCGATATACTTACCAGTTTGATCACCGCCAGCATGCAAAATTCTTGCGGCTGAGTGTGCGCCTTCCATTGCGTAATCTAAATGATGTGTGACTGGGTTTGAATCGAATGGGACACCTTCATCTACGAGTGCTTGAATCAAAGGATAGCTTTTCGTAATGACTTCTTGGATTACATTAAAATCTCCCATTTCAGCTCCGGCTTCATAAGTATCTTGGCTATGGCTGATTGCTTCATCTTCTTCTCTTTTTGAAAAACATATGCCACCTTGGGCAAAATTACTGTTGTTTTCAGCAAGCTTGTCCTTAGTGATACAAATCACTTCGATATCATCTTGTAATTGACGAACAAACGAGAGTGCAGCAATTCCGCTCCCAACCACAATGACACGTTTCATGTTTACACCTCTATTTACATTAATATATACAATTATGTTAACATATATGTATGCAATGATTTTGTCATAAAAGTAAGATAATTGCAAGTGGGGGAGAAAAGATATGATTTATTTAGATAATGCAGCGACAACACAACCATCAAAAGAAGCGCTGGCAATATATAATGAAGCACAACAAACGTTGTTTTTTAATAGTGAGAGTTTACATGTCGGTGGAGAAATGGCAAGAGAAGCTTTGAATTCTAGCCGACACTATATTCAAAAACATTTCAATACGGATAAAGAAGTTTTATTCTCAACAAGTGGATCACATGCAAACCAAATCGCAATTGATATTTATTTATCACAAGCACAAGAAGGAAAGGTTTTAGTTTCGCCTTATGAGCATCCTTCTATTTATGCAGCATTAGAACCATATAAAAAACAATTTGAAATCGTAGAAATGCCTTTAACAAACGAAGGTGCAATCGACTTAGCAGCTTTAGAAGCACTAGTAGATAATGAGACAGTATTGATTATTGCACAACATGTGAATTCTGAAATTGGTTATATTCTACCAGTGCATGAAATTGCTGAATTCGCACAAGCATACAATATTCCATTTCATGTGGATGGTGTCCAAGCTGTACAAAAGATTGAAGATAAAGCGATTCAAGCTTTTACTTCATATGCGTTCTCTGGACATAAATTTAAAGGTACTAAAGGTGTAGGGGCATTGTTGATTGAACACAAGTCAGTGCGACCTACAAATATACATTACTTCCATGAAGAAGGTACACGTAATGGTACGTTAGATGTGCCTGGCATCTTAGCAATGACAAGAGCTTTATCATTAGATGCGGGTTATGAACATTTAACAAAGCTCCATCAATATGCGACTGAACGTGCTTTAGCATCTGGTTTTAGTGTGTTAAGAAGTGATAAACAAGCACCTCATATTATTGGATTGTTAACACCGCAATTTGAAGGTCAATATATTATGCAATCTTTATCTAGCCGTAATATATGTATCTCAACTGGTACAGCATGCGGTCATGGTTTATTATTGAGTGAGGGTTTAATTGAGAAGATTAAACAAACAGAACATGAAGCGGATCAATATGTACGTATTTCATTTTCAAGCAATTCAACATTAGGTGAAATTGACACATGTTTTAATGAAATAGATAAGATATTAGAAGGAGTGGCTGCCCATGAGTCAAGCGGATCAGCGACGAACTGAAATCGTTGAACTCTTACAAAGTTCGACACGACCCATTAAAGGTTCAGAACTG
Organism: Staphylococcus sp. HMSC055C03; assembly: GCF_001809385.1. Lineage (NCBI taxonomy): Bacteria > Bacillati > Bacillota > Bacilli > Caryophanales > Staphylococcaceae > Staphylococcus > Staphylococcus sp. HMSC055C03. The sequence goes on along the minus strand of NZ_KV797514.1, from coordinate 338,822 downwards.
AGTGAACGTTTTGGTGTCTCGCGACAAATTATCGTGAAAGATATCTCACACTTAAAAACGAAAGAATATGCGATCAGTTCAACAAGCAAGGGTTACTTTATGGACATTGAACCTCAAGGAAAAAGCTGTAAACGTGTGGTAATGTGCCAACATGATTATGATGAGATGGAAGAAGAATTAAAACTTATCGTTGAAAATGGCGCAATGATTGATGATGTTTCTGTTGAGCATCCCGTATATGGCAGTATCCGTGCTGAATTGATGATTGAAACTGAAGAAGATATTCAAGCGTTTGTAGAAGAAATGACACGCTTTAAAGGGACAATGTTAGCGAAATTAACAGATGGTATTCATCTGCATACATTATCTGCAGACACTGAAAAGATCTTAGATAATGCGATAGATGATTTGAATCGAAATGGCTTTCTCGCAGAAAGCGAAGAAATGGTTTAAATATAAAATTAATAATCAGTAACTTAAAACTTGAAGCATGATTCGCGTTTTAAGTTGCTGAATTTTTATTAAGAGGGGATATAAAACAACGCAATATCTACTGTAACCTTAAAGAAATTTACAAAAGGAAAGCTTAAGCATCACTGATTTGTAAATAAAAAGAGACCATTTGCACTCTAAATATAAAAATTTATAACAATTATATATTTATTACACTTATTTCTAACAGAAACTGGTTGACGCAAGATAGGGAAGTCGATATACTAGGTATTGTCTTGAAAAAAGAGATAACAAATTCGAAACAACTTTAACGTTTCGAAAATAAAATTCACAAATTGTTAAAAAAGGTTTGACATTGGTTAACAAATTGTGATATGATGAATAGGTAAGTCGCAAGATTAATAATATTACCGCGGGATGGAGCAGTTCGGTAGCTCGTCGGGCTCATAACCCGAAGGTCGGTGGTTCAAATCCGCCTCCCGCAATACATATCTTTTTTCAAGGGGTCCCGTAGTGTAGCGGTTAACACACCTGCCTGTCACGCAGGAGATCGCGGGTTCGATT
>NZ_KV797514.1:308383-337705 GCF_001809385.1 Staphylococcus sp. HMSC055C03 | reverse complement strand
AGAGGGTCAGAGGTTCGAATCCTCTATGGCTCACTCTTGCACCCTTGTGATAAGGGTGCTTTTTTTATTGCATTTTTTCCTTTGCTATTTGAATTCAAGTATATAATTCAATTGTGTATGTATTTTTATTCTAAGCTAAAGGGGGATGTATGCTATAATTTATATGTATGAGCGCTGTAATAATCAATCATACAGCATTCATTGTAATTAGGTTACCGGAGGAGATGCTATGAATTTTGGCGGCATTTTTGAAAATTTCAATACGGTAAAGTTAATAACAAGTATTCTAGACTTACTTATAGTCTGGTATGTGATTTATCTGTTAATCACAGTATTCAAAGGTACTAAAGCAATCCAACTACTCAAAGGTATCATTGTTATTGTAATTGGTCGTTGGGTCAGTGCTGCTTTAGACTTGACTACTACTGCAAGATTGTTTGATATGGTTATCCAATGGGGGTTCTTAGCTATCATTGTGATCTTCCAACCAGAAATCAGACGTGCACTTGAGCAGTTAGGTAGAGGTAACCTGTTTAAACGCTATGTTGCTAATTCATCAGCAGATCAAGAGAAATTGATTAAAGCAGTTGGCGGAGCAGTACAATACATGGCCAAACGAAGAATTGGTGCTTTAATTGTGTTTGAGAAAAAGACAGGTCTTCAAGATTACATTGAGACAGGTATACCAATGGATTCTGATATTTCACAAGAGCTTTTGACGAATGTCTTTATTCCTAACACACCGTTGCATGATGGTGCAATGATTATTCAAGGAACAAAGATTGCAAGTGCTGCTTGTTATTTACCACTTTCTGATAGTTCTAAGATTTCAAAGAGTTTAGGAACAAGACACCGTGCTGCAGTAGGTATCTCAGAAGTTTCTGATGCATTTACCGCAGTGGTATCTGAAGAAACTGGTTCTATTTCTGTAACGTTTGATGGAAAATTACGTAAAGACATCTCACTAGAAGTCTTTGAAGAATTATTAGCTGAACATTGGTTTGATACAAGACTTCCAAAGAAAGGCGTGAAGTAGAATGTTTGAGAGCAAATGGGGTTTAAGATTTGTAGCATTTGTCTTAGCATTAGCTTTCTTTTTAACAGTGAACAATGTCTTTGGAGATATCTTTGGAACATCTAAACTATCACAAACTTCAACACGCACAATTTCGAATGTACCTGTAGAAGCTACATATAACAGTAAAAATTTATACGCTTCAGGCATACCTGACAGCGTAGACGTTCAAATTAAAGGTACGCAATCCAAAGTGTTGAAAGCAGAACAATCAGATGACATTAAAGTCGAATTAGATCTAACTAAAACATCATTAGGTCGTCACAAAGTTGATTACGTTATTAAAGGTTTGGATAATGAAGTAGAGGGTACTGTTAATCCTAAACAAGCGACTGTTAATCTTGAGAAGAAAGTAACAAAGATGATGACAGTAACGCCTGATGTGAGTGAATCGTACATCAATTCTAACTATCAAATCAAAAATCAAACTGTGACACCAAAGAAAGTTAAAGTGATAGGTGGACAACATCAAGTAGATAGTATTGCTTACTTAAAAGCAACATTCAAAAATGATACAGATATCAACGACGATACAACAGATGTCGGTGAAATTGTAGCTTTTGATAAAAACTTGAAGAAACTTGATGTGATTACAAAACCAAGCACTGTTAATATTACTGTAGAGTTAGAACCTTACAGCAAGAAAGTAGATATTAAAAAGAAAGTTATCGGTAAATCAAATTCTAAGTTAAATGCTGATAATGTTAATTTGTCTAAACAACAAATTGAAATTTTTGGAAATAGAGATGAGTTAAGTGATATCCATAGTGTAACAGCAGTAGTTGATTTAGCAGACTTCGAAAATTCAGATGAAGCTGCTGTGAAGATGGAATTACCTAACAAAGTTAAAGATGCTGATGCGGGCGATATCAAAGCTACTATATCAGCGAAATAAATTAAGCATTAAAGGAGAATTTTGAAATGGGCAAATATTTTGGGACAGACGGAGTCAGAGGTGTAGCAAACGAAGAATTAACTCCAGAGCTGGCTTTTAAACTAGGTAGATACGGCGGTTATGTTTTAGCGCACAATGAAGACAAGAAGCATCCACAAGTCTTTGTAGGACGTGATACACGTGTTTCTGGGGAAATGTTGGAATTTGCGTTAATCGCAGGTTTAATTTCTATCGGTGCTGAGGTAATGCGATTAGGCGTTATTTCTACACCAGGTGTAGCATACTTAACAAAAGAAATGGATGCTGAATTAGGTGTTATGATTTCAGCTTCTCATAATCCAGTGGCAGATAACGGAATTAAATTCTTCGGCTCAGACGGCTTTAAATTATCTGATGATCAAGAACAAGAAATTGAAGCATTATTAGACGAAGAAAATCCTGACTTACCACGTCCAATCGGAAATGATATTGTTCAGTATTCGGACTACTTCGAAGGTACTCAAAAATACTTAAGCTATATAAAATCAACTGTCGATGTTAATTTTGAAGGTTTAAAAATTGCGTTAGATGGCGCAAATGGTTCAACATCACAACTTGCACCATTCTTATTCGGTGATTTAGAAGCTGATACAGAAGTTATTGGTTGCAGCCCAGACGGCTACAATATCAATGACGGTGTCGGATCAACGCATCCTGAAGCTTTAGCGCAAACAGTTGTGGAAACTGAAAGCGATTTTGGTTTAGCTTTTGATGGAGATGGAGACCGTTTAATTGCTGTTGATGAAAAAGGTAACATCGTTGATGGTGACCAAATCATGTTCATTATTGGTCAAGAAATGTCTAAAAACCAAGAATTAAACGATAACATGATTGTTTCTACTGTTATGAGTAACTTAGGTTTCTACAAAGCATTAGAAGCAGAAGGCATCAAATCTAATAAAACTAAAGTTGGCGACCGTTATGTAGTAGAAGAAATGCGTAGAGGTAATTACAACCTTGGTGGTGAACAATCAGGCCACATCGTAATGATGGACTACAATACTACAGGTGATGGTTTATTAACAGGTGTACAATTAGCAGCTGTTGTGAAATTAACAGGTAAACCATTAAGCGAACTTGCTGAACAAATGAAAAAATACCCACAATCATTAATTAACGTACGTGTAACAGATAAATATGCAGTGACTGATAATGCTGATGTTAAAGCAGAAATGGACCGCGTAGAAGCTGACATGAACGGTGAAGGACGCATTTTAGTACGTCCTTCAGGTACAGAGCCATTAGTACGTGTCATGGTAGAAGCTGCAACAGATGAAAAAGCTGAAAGCTATGCACAACAAATCGCAGATGTAGTTAAAGAAAAAATGGGTTTAAATGAATAATTAACTTTGAAGAACTGAGACTGGTAAGAAAGTCTCAGTTTTTTTGATTTGTGGTATAAAAATAGACTGAAGCTGTTTAAAATAGCTTCAGTCTAAATATATATTTATTAAAGTTCTAGATAAACATCATTGATTTCTTCCGCAAGTGGTTCATTAATTTGTGCATATTCTTCTAAGAAATCCATTGCTCCATGCTTCTCAATGTATTCATCTTTCTTAACTGTCTCTTCATCATTTTTATCATGATATTTAAGCAAGTAAGCAGCTGCTTGAACTAAACCTTGATGTTCTAAGTCTTTATCATAAAGATAAGCAAGCGGCTTAATTATACGATCTTTAGGACCAATTTTACGTAAAGTACCTCTACCAACTCTTGTTACATCATCTGAAAGATATGGATTTTTGAAACGATTGATTATTTTTTCTACATAAGCTCGTTGTTCATCTTGAGAGAATCCAAATACTTCAGTAATATATTGGCTTGTTTCACTCAATACTTGACGTAGGCCTTCTTCAATATTACGGTCTTCTACAGCTTCTAGTACTGTTTGATAGCCATGATATTGACCGGCATAAGCTAAATAAGCGTGACCAGTATTAACTGTCATTAATTTACGTTCAATATATGGTGTTAAATCGTCAACATATTTAATGTGTTCTAACTCTTTACCATACCAAGCATCTTTTTCAACAACCCATTCAAAGAAAGGTTCAACTAACACATCTAAAATATTATCTTGTGTTTGTTTTGGAACAATACGATCCACTGCTGAATTAGCGAAATGAATTTCATCTGATAGAGGACCTGTAATTGAAAGAACTGCAGATTTTAATGTATCTGTTGCCATAATTGCATTTTCACAGGCAACTACATTTACAGGTTTTGTTCTTTTTTGAAGTGCAGGTGCAATGGATTTTGCGATAATCGGTAACAGATTAACACCTACAGCTGTAGTAATAATATCCGCTTCTAATAAGGCATCATGTAATTTTTGTGGATTATCTTTTGAATTAATTGCATCAACGCCATTAATTGTCGTAGTTGTTTTATCTTCGTCTGCAAGAATAACTTGGTATGCTTGGTCTTGATTTAATGCATCTACAATCTCAGCGTTAACATCTGAGAAAGTGACATCTACATTGTTTTCAGATAAGATTTGGCCGATAAATCCTCGACCAATATTACCTGCACCAAAATGTACTGCTTTCATTATGCATCAGCCTCCTCAAAGACAGCTTTAATTTCTTCAGCACTTTGTGCATTTAAAATACGTTCAACATTTTCTTCTTCGCTGAAAGTAATTGCGATTTTAGATAATAAATCTAAATGCTCGCCATCTTTACCGGCAATACCAACGATGACTTTAGCAGTTTCGTCTCCCCATTGAACACCGTCAGGTACTTGTAGTAATGTAAGTCCTGATTGCAATACTGCATTTTTTGCTTCTTCTGTACCATGAGGAATCGCTAAACCATTACCCATGTAAGTAGAAACAACTTCTTCTCTATCTTTCATCGCTTGAATATAAGAATCAGTTACAGCACCAGCGTCTATTAAAGCTTGTCCAGCTTTTTCAATAGCTTCTTCTTGGTTCTTGAAAGATTGGTTTAAAAAGATATTTTCATTACTGAATAGTTCTGACATAAATAATCACTCCGTTAATAAAATTTGTTTTGTTTCTCTAATAAAAGCCTTCTTCATCTCATCTATAATTTCGTTAGGGTTTTGCATTAATTCATCAATTCGATGTAAATTACATGTAATTACTTCTGAAATGGCACTAACGATAGGTGAGGATGGGTTATCTTCTGGTAAAAACATGCTGATTAAATAATTGATGGTATGTTCTTGATTTTGTTCAACGATAGTTAATGGTTGTTTTAACCTTGTAATCATTACCATTGGCTTTACAATCAGCGCATGTTTAAGATGTGGTAGTCCTATAGGATAGGGAGCTAATGTAATGCTTCTATCCTCTGCATATGTTTTTAATACTTGTTTAAATTGTGATTTGCTTAGAATACTTTTATGTTTAGCTAATCGTTTCGCTAAATAATCTTGCCAATTTGTGATTGTTGCATCTTCAACATAAATATTTTCAATCACATCCAAATACCTTTGAATGGTCTCAATAATCTGATCCTGATTTAAAGATGAAATCTCGCTTGATGAACTAGAAGTCACTCTGTTTTCGTTTGCTTGTGTGTTCAAGTAGTTAGAAACATATTTGATATCTGCATCCGGTAATAATGGATTGACTTGAATATAATGTTCATTAATATCTAATGCTAAAGTAGAAATAATACCATCATAAGCATTGAGATTTAATTGTTTTAAATCACTTAATGATGCTTGCTTAGTTTGTGTAATTTCTGGAAAAGTTTGTTGTAAGCGTGTGGCTAGCACACGACTGGTACCTATACCAGAACTACATACAACTAACACATGATAATCTGGTAGACTATTAGCTTTTAGTGAACCCCCAAAATGCAAAACAACAAAAGCAATTTCACTATCTGGAAAGTAAAGCTCAGGCCAAATCTTCGATAAACTATTTGAGACACTGTTATAAAGTTTTGGATATTTATTTTTAATCATCTCTGTCAGAGGATTATGTGTTTCAATATTAGCGTTTAAACGGTTCATCGCAGGTATTAAATGTAATTTTAACCCCGCAGCTAAATTCGATTTATTTACAAATGAATATTGAGAACTTTCTTCTACCAGGTGAATCAATTGTTGGATTTTGTAATTGTTATCTAACAGTTCTTCAGATTGATAGTCTTCGTGTTTTCTTTTAGCACCGCGTAAATGTATCGTAATAAAAGTGATTTCTGCTTTGTTGAAAGTTACGTCATAAATGTGTGATAGTTGTTTAGTTAATGAGGAAGCAATGTTATATTCCTCTGTATCTTTGACTGATTGATAAATCGTTTCGTCAATAGAAACATTTTCACCGTGTTTAATGCGGTCAATGCTCAATACAATATGAACAGTCAGCGTTAAATAACTCGCTTCTGTCAATGTATAGGGTAGAGCACTAAGGTAATCCATTAATACACGCTCAACTTGGAAAATATGATCAAGTTCTACCATTGAAAGTTGAGAAGTGTTTAATGATTGATATACAAAGTGATTTTCTATGACCGAGTAAACACTGGTGCTATTTAAATTTTCAACCATAAGATGACTCAACATCTCGCGTTTCTTTGCTTCTGAACCATTTAAGCTGACACCAGCACCTCGTCGTCGTTCTAATTCGAGTTGGTATTCTGATGCATCTTGTTCTAATTCATCGAGCAACTTTGTCAACGTAGTCTGAGCAACACCAATTTCATGTGCTAAACTATATTGCTTTATAGGTTCTCTACTTTGTATCAATGCATATAAAATAATGGTTTTTTGTTCAGCAGTTGTCAGGTCTAAAGCAGCAATGTTGCTAAGCTCTGTTTGGAGTTTAGCAATTGCTGCTTGTGAACCTTCTAACTGGATACCTTTATTGGGAATTCTATCGATTTGTAAATTTATTTCAGACAAATCTTGTTCTAAAATTTTAAGTTCACGGTGTATCGTACGTGATGAAACGGCGAGTTGTTGTGCAATATCATAAATAGTCATATATTGGCCGTGCGATTTAATGAGTAACTCTAAGATTGCTTTTTCTCTGTTGCTTAACAACATAGGCCTCACCTGCATTCCTTTTTAAAGAAGTTCTAATCTATTGTTGGTCTTCTTTAAGGTTATTAATCAATTCTTCATATTTAGGCGAGTTCAAGAAATTATCCACCGAAATATGAACAGCATCGGGTGCTTGTTTGATAGCACGGTCTGTCAATTTATTTTGCGTAATTACAAGTTGTGCATCGCTTGGTAATTGGTTGATCGCTGTGTTAGTGACCTTGATATGATCAAGACCAGCTTTCTTGAACTTGTTACGTAACATGCTGGCGCCCATAGCACTAGAACCCATACCTGCATCACATGCGAAAATAACATGATTAATATTGTCATAGTTATGAGCATCAACATCTTCAGTGTTGTATTGTTCAGTCAAGTCTTCTTGGCTGTTTGTTGCTGAAGCAGTTGTAGTTGAACCATTTTGGTCTTCTTTCAAGTTATTAATCAATTCTTCATATTTAGGCGAGTTCAAGAAGTTCTCTACTGAAATATGAATCGCATCAGGTACTTGCTTGATAGCGCGATCTGTTAATTTTTTCTGAGTAATAACAAGTTCTGCATCGCTTGGTAATTGATTAATCGCTGTGTTAGTCACTTCAATGTTTTCAAGTCCAGCTTTCTTGAACTTGTTTCTTAACATGCTGGCACCCATAGCACTAGAACCCATGCCTGCGTCACAAGCAAAAATGACATGTTGAACATTATTGTAATTGTGTGCGTCGACATCTTCAGTGTTGTATTTGTCTAAAAGGGCATCACCATCAACTTGTGAAGTTGAAGCGGCTTGTGTCTGCTCATTAGATTTGCTTTCTGTATTACCACTTAATTTAGATGCAACACTTGATTTTTTACCTTTAGTAGCTTCCATTTTAGCTGTAGCGTCTGCAAGATCTTGTTTAGGATCTTTCGTAAATTTCAAGATTAAAGCAGAAACCACGAATGAAACAAGTGCTGCTAAAAGTACACCAATAATCATGCTTAAGAATTCACCTTTAGGTGCGTTGATAATATAAACAATGATTGATCCTGGTGAAGCAGGTGTTTTAAATCCAAAGTCTAATAATGAATAAGTTGCTACACCTGTCATACCGCCTAAAATAACTGCTACGAATAAGAAAGGTCTCATCAATACGTATGGGAAGTAAATTTCATGAATCCCACCAAAGAATTGAATGATACCAGCACCATAAGATGTTGCTTTGGCAGTACCTTTACCAAAAATCATGTATGCGAGAAGGACACCAATACCTGGTCCAGGGTTAGATTCAATTGTATATAAAATAGATTGACCTACATGTGAAGCTTGGTCTGCACCAAGTGGTGTGAAGACACCATGGTTGATTGCATTATTTAAGAACACAATTTTTGCTGGTTCAACAATAATGCTGACTAACGGTAATAAATGTGCATGTACTAATGCTTCTACACCAACAGATAAAAGATGCATAATTAACTTCATAATAGGTGCTAAAATCTTAAAACCGAAAATAGTCATGATGAAACCTAAAATACCAGCAGAGAAATTATTGAATAACATCTCGAATCCTTGTGGTGTTCTAGGTTGGATGAATTCATCTGTTTTCTTCATAAGCCAACCAACAAGCGGCCCCATAATCATTGCGCCGAGTAACATTGGTGTATCAGGCAGTGCAACAATAACCCCCATCGTTGCAGTAGCTGCGATAATACCACCGCGTAAATCATGAATCAGACGTCCACCGCTGAAAGCAATTAGTAATGGAATCAGATAAGTAATCATTGGTCCTGCTAATTCAGCTAAATCTTTGTTAGGTAACCAACCATTATCAATGAAGATCGCTGCAATAAAGCCCCACGCGATAAATGCACCGATATTTGGCATAATCATACTGCTCAGAAATGAGCCGAATGCTTGGACCTTACGTCCAATCCCTTTATTTTCCTGTGAATTTGACATTGTCATCCACCTCTCTTAATAACTTTGATATAGCTCAATTTTAAGACTGACATGGATGCGGTTACAATCTAATCTAAATGGTACTTTGTCACAGAGATAATGACATTTATAAAATAGCCTATATATAATAGTAGAAACATAATTTGAAATAGAAAAAATTTGCAGTTAGCAAAAAACTTTAGAGTATAAGCGGATACAGGTTGTGAAAATAGTTGCATTTATAAAATCACTCATTGTAAAATACTTATATTACGTGTAAAAGGGGGATAGACAGGTTAAACCATAATTATAGCGCCCGTACAATGACAAGCTGGAATTTGCGTAGATTTATATCTTAGAGCAGAAGATGTAATAGCAAGCATAGCTTTAAATTGTCGACGAGGAAGACAGTGATCGGATTATCGGCGGATGCTGTCTCGGATAAGGTCAGTCGTAAGTTTACAAGGTAAAACATTGAGGTGACTCGATGCACAAAGTTTGTAAACAGACCCAAGTTTATATTTTTGAACGGTACTCACACAAGGGGATTAGTACGTCTATTTTGTAGAGTTCAAGTGAGAAGGGACTCTATAAAGTAAATTTAGGCGGAATCAATTTATATTCGATACAAAAAAATTTAATATGAAACTGAAAGATTCCCCCGTGAAAAGGGTAACCGTTAGGAATGAAGAATACGGAGGAATTGAATTATGTGTGGAATTGTAGGATATATCGGATATGATAATGCGAAAGAAGTATTGTTAAAAGGCTTAGAGAAATTAGAGTACAGAGGTTATGACTCTGCAGGAATTGCACTTGTGAATGATGAAGGTACGACAGTATTTAAAGAAAAAGGTCGTATTGCAGATTTAAGAAATGTAGCTGACAACAGTGATGTAGATGGAACAGTAGGAATTGGTCATACACGTTGGGCGACACATGGTGTGCCGAACTATGAAAACTCTCATCCGCATCAATCAGCATCTAAACGCTTTACTTTAGTTCACAATGGTGTGATTGAAAACTATGAAGAGTTACGTGATCAGTATGTATCAGATGTGAATTTCTTATCTGAAACAGATACTGAAGTTATCGTACAATTAGTAGAACATTTCTCAAATGAAGGCTTATCTACTGAAGAAGCTTTCACTAAAGTCGTTAAATTACTACATGGTTCTTATGCCTTAGCATTATTAGACGAAGAAGACCACGATACAATCTACGTGGCGAAAAATAAATCACCATTATTAATCGGTGTTGGTGAAAAATTCAACGTTGTTGCATCAGATGCTTTAGCAATGTTGCAAGTAACAAATGAATATAAAGAAATTCACGATCATGAAATTGTTATTGTTAAACGCGATTCAGTTGAAATCAAAGATTTAGATGGCAATGTACAAGATCGTGAAACGTACACTGCTGAAATCGATGCGGCTGATGCTGAAAAAGGTGTTTATGATCATTACATGTTAAAAGAAATTCATGAACAACCTGCAGTTATGCGCCGTATTATTCAAGAATATCAAGATGACAACGGCGACTTGAAAATGGACAATGCGATTATCGATGAAGTCGCACAAGCTGACCGTATTTATATTATCGCAGCAGGTACAAGTTATCATGCAGGTTTAGTAGGTAAAGAATTTATCGAAAAATGGGCAGGTGTCCCAACAGAAGTACATGTCGCTTCTGAATTCGTATATAACACACCATTATTATCTAAAAAACCATTATTCATCTATATTTCACAATCAGGTGAAACAGCAGACAGCCGTGCTGTATTAGTTGAAATGAAAAAACGTGGTCATAAAGCATTAACAGTAACAAACGTACCTGGTTCAACACTTTCACGTGAAGCGGACCATACATTATTACTACATGCTGGACCAGAAATCGCTGTAGCTTCTACAAAAGCTTATACAGCACAAATTGCAGTACTTGCTATCTTGTCTCAAATTGTGGCTAAACGTCATGGCCAAGAAGAAACTGTAGACTTATTACAAGAACTTGCGAAAGTCGCAAATGCGATGGAAGCAATTGTAGACGATGCTGAATACATGGAACAAATTGCGAAAGATTTCTTAGCAACAACTCGTAATGCCTTCTTTATCGGTCGTACAATTGACTATAATGTCAGCTTAGAAGGCGCATTAAAATTAAAAGAAATTTCATATATTCAAGCAGAAGGATTTGCTGGCGGAGAATTAAAACACGGTACAATTGCTTTAATTGAAGATCAAACACCAGTGATTGCTTTAGCAACACAAGAGAATGTTAATCTATCAATTCGCGGTAACGTAAAAGAAGTTGCTGCACGTGGTGCGCATACTTGCATTATCTCAATGGATGGATTAAACAAAGCAGGAGACACTTATGTCATTCCTCAAGTAAATGAATTGTTAACACCACTTGTATCTGTGGTTCCATTACAATTGATTGCATACTATGCAGCATTACACCGTGATTTAGATGTGGATAAACCACGTAACTTAGCAAAATCAGTCACAGTAGAATAATTGATTATTAACGAAACTGTCATTCTCTTTGCAGAGTGGCAGTTTTTTTATTTGAAGAAAGTTGCGAAAACAGTTTGAAAATGCCATAATCAAGGCGATAACAACAACTTGGAGGAAAAGTAATGGATAATGTAAAAGCGATATTCTTAGATATGGATGGAACGATTTTACAAGAAAATAATAGAGTATCAGATAAAACAACAGAAACAATCAAACAATTACGTCAAAATGGATACAAAGTCTTTATTGCGACAGGACGTTCATTTGATGAAATTGAACATTTAACACCTGAAAACTTTGAAATTGATGGTGTTATCTCATCTAACGGTACAAGAGGAGACGCAGAGGGTGTCACTATTTTTGAACATAGTCTGACATATGAAGCAGTAACTGAAATTGTAGAAAGTGCTAAAGCACAACATATTTATTATGAAGTCTTTCCATTTAGCGGTAAGCGTATGATTTTAAAAGAAGACCGTGAATGGATTGAAGCAACTTGTGCAGGCGATACACCACCGAATAATGTAGGTATCAGTGAATGGAATTCTCGTAAGCATGCTTTAAATGGCAACGTGAACTGGGTAGATACATTGCCGCAAATGCAATTTTCTAAAATTTATATGTTCACACCAGATTTAGAGAAAATCACGAAATTCAGAGAACATTTAATTGATGAACAGAAACAACTAGAAATCACAGTTTCCAACTCATCACGTTTTAATGCAGAAACAATGGCAGAAGGTATCGATAAAGGAACAGGTATTAAAGAAATGATTGAACACTTTAATATTCCTCAATCAGATATACTTGTAATTGGTGACAGTGATAACGACCGTTCTATGTTTGCTTTCGGTCATTATACAGTCGCAATGAAAAACGCACGCCCTGAAATTCAAGCACTGACAAAAGACGTCACTTCTTATACAAATGATGAAGATGGCGCAGCACGTTATTTAGAATCTAATCTTTTGAATCAATAAATAGAAAAAGCGTATGAAGGACTTGTTATAATTCCTTCATACGCTTTCTTATTGCTTATTTTTTAAATTCATCAGAACGTTCATCAATCTCTTTATTCTTTGATTGTAAGTGATCAAAAGTTGTATCTTGATAAACTTCTTTATCATTTTCTTTTGCAGTTTCTTTCGTTTCTGTTTCTTTAACAGGAGCTGTTGTTTCTTCTTGTTCTTTTTGTTCTGCTTTTGCTTGTTGTTTACGTTGTTGACGAGAAGGTGCACGGTGAGGTACAACCCCATCAGTCACTGTACTGAAGAATGCGATAATCGCATTAACGTTTAAGTAATAAACGACAATTCGTACGATGATAATAATGACTAGTAAAACAACTGTTAAAACGCCTGCCACATTTTGTGAAATACTTCTTGTAGAGAATGCGACAAGTTGAGAAACAGGTGTTTCTAGAATAATAACAATTAAATCTAATACTACAAGTCCAAGTAATAGTTTGAACCATGAATGATGACCATTTTTCATAGATTTAAATGCGTGTTTAACATCTTGGAATGCACCGGCCTGACGGTCTTTAAAGTATGCGACTGTATATGCAATCATGATGTATGTGAATGTCCAAATAAAGAATGATAATACAATCGCTAAAATAGTTAGCGCGATCAATTGAACAGCGATGTATACACCGACATGTTCCATAAAGTAACTTTGTCCGCTTCTCAACAACGCTCCGATACCTAAACTGAACAATTGAGTCAGTAAGTAACGAATCAGACTCAGTATCGCGATAAAGAGTAAAGTAAACAATGCTAATTTAACAGCTCTTAAATAGCTGCCTTTTTTAAATGCTTCTAAAGCATCAAGCAAGCTGACTTTTTCTTTATGGATACCTTTATAAATAATATTGATGGCACCTGCAGCCAGGTGATATCCAGCAAAAATAAAGAAAGCTAATGGTATGATAAGACTGATAATCACCGGTAATAAAATTTGCGGTGACATAGATTGATACATCATCGCCATAATAAACATCGAGATGCTCTGTGTTAACGGCTGTAATGTCAATCCAGTCAGTAATAGAAAGACAATAAATGTTAGAATACTAAAAAGAGCTATTTTAACATTTTGCGGTTTTGCGTTTTGTATTGCATGTTTATGAAATTTAAACAATGGCTTAGCACTCCTTTGATATGATATAAACACAATATCAAAAAAATGCTTGGTTTCAAATTAAAAAATCAAGATTATAAGCAAAATGTAATGTTTTGTTTCATTATAAACTTTAATGAGGGTGATAGTATGAAATTTGCAGTATTTACAGATGTCCACGGAAACATGGATGCATTGGCTACAGTCTTAAGAGACATTGATAGAAGAGGGGATATTGACCATATTTACAATTTAGGAGATATTATTGGAATCGGTCATAATACAAATGAAGTTTTAGGTATGGTCACTTCACGCGATGATATTACATCAATTGCAGGCAACCATGACGAAGCAATTATGTCAGTCATCAATCAAACACCATATCCAGAAGATTTAAAAGATAAGTTTTACGAACATCATCATTGGATTGCTGAACATTTAAACCCACAGTATTACGAGTATTTAAATCAATTACCGAGAACGTTTAACTTAGAAGTGGCCAGCCAAAAAGTATTAGGTATTCATTATGAAATTGAAAATATGATGTTAGAACAACCTATAGATAAAGTGCCGTTCAGTCCAATTGTTGAACCGACAGCATCGCATATGGCACATCTATTTAAAGATAAAGAAGCGGATTTGATTCTATTCGGTCATAATCATACGTTGCATCATTTTATTTATGAAGATGTTGCTTACTTTAATCCAGGTTCAGTAGGATTGAATCGTGCACCTTATACAGTATATGGTATTGTGACTATTACACCTGAACAATTCAATATCGAACATGTCAGAGTAGCTTATGATAATACACGTTTCATTGATGGCTTCGAACAAAAAGATGTGCCAGGCCAACAATTGATATTTGATAAATTTATTCAATAGAGAACGCTTATTAACAAAAGACTAAAAAACGATGTTTCAGTGATTGATGAGACGTCGTTTTTTAATATCATATAAATATTCATTTGAATGTTTTAAGGTGTCACGACATGTGAACATAATGTTTCGCGACTATGTTCATTTTGGTCAGACTCTAATTGAATCGTCATATGATGCACATTAAGTTCGTTTAATTGATGCTCAATACGTTTAAGCAATGCCTCGCACTCTTTGATAGATAATGTATCACTTACGACTGCATGACAACTGAATGCATTTAAATCATTAGAAATCGTCCAAATATGACAGTCATGCACATTTTGGATTTCTGTTTCAGCACGTACCGTTTCAACCACTTGATCAATATCGATATCTTTGGGTGTACCTTCCATCAAGATATTAAGTGAATCTTTGATTAAACCGTAACTACTTTTAAGGAGTAATAAAGACACCAACATACTTGCAATAGGATCAGCGATAGTAAAATGGAAAGCCCAAATTAAGAATGCGGCAACAATCGCACCTAATGAACCAAGTAAATCACCTAAGACATGTAAGAATGCGCCGCGCATATTAATATTATGTTCCGTATCTCCGCCACGCAACATAATCCAAGCCACTACAATATTGACCACTAAACCAATGACACTGATGATAAACATTTCAGTAGAGAGAACTTCAGGAGGTGCTGCAAATCTTCGAATGGCTTCAATCATAATGCCGATACTGATAACGAGTAATAAGACACCATTAAATAAAGCAGCTAAGATTTCAAAACGTTTATAACCAAAGGTCATGTTCATGGTCGCATGACGTTCAGCATATTTAAATGCGAATAATGCTAAGCCAAGAGAAAAAGCATCACTAAGCATATGTACACCATCTGATAGCAAGGCTAAACTGTTCGCAAAGAATCCTCCGATTAATTCAACGACCATAAAGGATGCGATAATAATAAAAGAAAAAGCTAAAACACGTTTGTTGTCGGTATGCACATGATGATGGTGATGATGTGCATGTTCATGAGAATGATTCATAATAAAACTTCCTTTCTAATCAACCGGGTGCTCTGCATGATGGATGGCTTGTGAAAGCAGTGTAACTACGTGTTGATCATCAAGCATATAAATTTTAGATTGACCTTGTCGTTGATCTTTAACTAATTCAGCATGACGCAGTACCTTTAATTGATGCGATACATTTGATTGCGAAAGTTTGAGCGTATGGCTGATGTGACCTACACTGCAAGGTCCTTGTTCAAGTAAATGCATAATTCGGATACGATTGGGTTCACTTAAGGCTTTGAAAATGTCCGTCACTTGTGCGAGTGTACGGCCGCTTAATTCTTGATGTGACATTACTTTCACTCCTCTTATTAATATATGAACATGTATTCATATATAATGTACATCGATTGTATGTATAAGTCAATATCAGAAAACAATGTCTGTTTTGGGTTAACAAATGAAGGGAACAGTCATAGCATATAACTAATAAAAAGAGTTAAAACAGATAAGGAGTGAAGTCATTGAGTATTTTATTCTTAGGTGCCAATGGTGGTGTTGGCCATTATGCAGTAAAACAATTAAAAGAAGCAAACCAAGATGTAACAGCAGCTTATCGTAAAGAAGAACAAGTGAGTAATGCAAAAGAAGAAGGTTATCAAGCAGAACTTGTAGATGTTGAAAATGATACGATTAATGACCTTACGAAGAAATTCAAAGGCTTTGAACAAGTGGTCTTTTCTGTTGGTTCAGGTGGCAGTACTGGTGCAGATAAAACAATCATTGTTGATTTAGATGGTGCAGTTAAAGCTATTGAAGCAAGTAAACAAGCAGGCGTGAAACACTTTGTGATGGTTTCTACATTTGATTCTCGTCGTGAAGCGTTTGATAGTGTACCAGAACTAAAACCTTATACTATTGCGAAACATTATGCAGATAATCATTTACGTGATTCAGGTTTACATTATACGATTGTGCATCCTGGTGCTTTATTAGATGATCCAGGTACTGGCAAAGTAACGATTGTTGCTCAGTTAGAAGAAGCAGGCAGTGTGCCACGTGAAGACGTTGCATCTGTCATAGTAAATGTCTTGAGCGACAAAGCATATCAAGGTGGAGAATTCCAAGTCGTTAGTGGCGATGAAGCAATTGATACAGCGTTGACTCAATATTATCAAAACAAATAATCATGATTATAAAATTTGTTTAGGAAGGTCTTTGATGGCCTTCTTTTTTATATGTAATATAGTAAGTTTATGAAGGAATTTGTTATAATTAAGAAGATAAAACTATGGAGGTCAAAAGTCGATGAAAATTTCGAAAACAAAGATATATGAAAAAATTGCCGACATCTTGTTAGAACAAATTAAATCTGGTGAATATGCTGTCGGGGACAAATTGCCTTCCATTCAAGCGTTAGCAAAAGACTATGGTGTCAGTGTGGCATCTGTACGAGAAGCTTTTAATGCGTTACGTACAATCGGGGTCATTGAAATCAAACAAGGCTATGGGACGTTCGTGACTAAAAAAGAACCGGTGTTCTTTGATTTGAATGAATCAAGTTTGACGCGCAAACAAATTGAAGACTTATTAGAGTTACGAGAAGTTGTGGAACTTGCGACAGTACAAAAAGCTGCGACACACCGAACAGATGAAGATTTAGAAGCGTTATCTTCTGCATTGCAATTGATGCAGAAAGCGGTAGGTGATGGAACATCAGGTGAAGCGGCTGATTTAAAGTTCCATTTAGCAATTGCCAGATCGGCACAAAATGATATGTTATTTGATTTATTGAATAATATTTCTGATGTGATTCAAGAAACAATGAAAGAAACGCGCAGAGTGTATTTATTTGATAAAGAGAAAGCATTACGCCGTTTATATGAAGAACATCAAAAGATATATCAAGCGATTGAACAACAAGATTCAGAAAAAGCTGTTCAACAAATGAAATCACATTTAGCAGAAGTACGTGATACAATTCTAGAAAATATTCGCCAAAAATAAACATTAGGAACAAGTCTCATGAAATAGAGGCTTGTTTTTATTTTGCTTAAAAACTGTTCGCGAAATCAAAAAAGTTTGAACAAATTGTTAAACATCTGATGACTAGATGTTTAAATAGCGCTATAATGTACGAGTAATCGTTTCTATTCTTAATCTAAACAGTAATTGTTGTGGGGATGATTACTGCTGCTTTCATGATTAAGAATCTAGAAATCATTAAAAATTTAATAGGGCATATACGTTCACGTAACATGCGCGAGCGGGGAAAGGGTGTAAAATATGAAAGTCAGTTTATTCTCAACTTGTTTAGTTGAAGCTTTCCATACACGCATTGGTGTTGCGACAGTGGAATTGCTTGAAAGACTAGGCTGTGAAGTAGATTATCCGACAGCACAAGTATGCTGCGGACAACCAGCATACAACTCAGGTTATTTTGATGATGCAAGACAATCAGCTAAACAAATGATTAAAGCATTTAAAAATTCAGATTATGTTGTCGCACCATCTGGTTCTTGTATTACTATGTTTAAACATTATCCAAGTTTATTTGAAAAGGATCCTGTAATGCATAAAGAAGCTGTCGCATTGGCAGATAAATCTTATGAGCTTACTCAATTTATCGTTAATGTATTAGGTGTAACAGATGTTGGTGCATCATTAGAAGGTAAAGCAACAATTCATCCATCTTGTCATATCACACGTGTATTAGGCGTTGTGAATGAACCGAAAGAACTATTAAGTCATGTGAAAGGATTAGAATTAGTAGAATTACCTCAGTATTATAACTGCTGCGGTTTCGGTGGTACATTCGCTGTAAAAATGGCTGATGTCTCTAGTGAAATGGTTGATGAAAAAGCACATTGCGTTGATGAAACAGGGGCTGATTACTTAATCGGTGCTGATGCCAGCTGTTTAATGAATATCGAAGGACGTTTAAAACGTATCAATAGTAAAGTAAAAGTACTTCATATTGCGGAAGTGTTGAATCATCAACTTGAAGGGGCGGTGCATTAAGATGGGTATGCGTATCGGAGAAAAAACATTCAAAGAAGCCTTCAAAGTTGAGAAACAAAATAAATTCATGCGTGGTGCAGTAAGTTCTGCACAAGATGGCTTAAGAGTTAAAAAATTAAAAGCACAAGAAGAACTTGGCAACTGGGAAGAATGGCGTCAACTTTCTGCAGAAATTCGTCAACATACATTAGAAAACTTAGATTATTATTTGAATCAGTTATCTGAAAATGTTGCGAAACTTGGCGGTCATGTATACTTCGCAGAAACAAAAGAAGAAGCTTCTAACTATATTGCTGAAGTAGTTAAAAAGAAAAATGCTAAAAAAATCGTGAAGTCAAAATCCATGGTTACTGAAGAAATCAATATGAACCATGTCCTACAAGATACAGGGGCTGAAGTTGTTGAAACTGACTTAGGTGAATATTTACTACAAATTGATGAAGAAGATCCGCCATCACATATCGTTGCACCTGCATTGCATAAAAACCGCGGTCAAATCCGTCGTGTGTTACATGCGAAAGAAGGCTATGAAGGTACTGATGATCCGACAGAAATGGCACGCTTTGTACGTAAAATTATGCGTGAAAAATTCTTAGCTGCAGAAGTCGGTATTACAGGATGTAACTTTGCGGTTGCTGATAGTGGCAGCTTCTGCTTAGTTACCAATGAAGGTAATGCACGTATGTCTACAACTGTACCTAAAACACAAATCACAGTTATGGGTATGGAACGTATCGTACCATCATTTAAAGAAATGGAAGTATTAGTCGGTATGTTATCTCGTAGTGCAGTAGGTCAAAAATTACCAAGTTACGTCACTACATTAACAGGTCCTCGTGGTGAAGGTGAAATCGACGGACCAGAAGAATTCCATTTAGTTATCGTAGATAATGGACGTTCAACAATTTTAGGTACACAATTCCAAGAAATCTTACAATGTATCCGTTGTGGTGCATGTATGAACGTATGTCCAGTGTACCGTCATTCAGGCGGCCACAGTTATGGTTCTATTTATCCAGGACCAGTCGGTGCAGTTTTATCACCATTACTCGGCGGTTATGAAGAATATGGTCAATTACCATATGCATCATCACTATGTGCCGCATGTTCTGAAGCATGTCCAGTTAAAATTCCGCTTCACGACTTACTCTTAAAACACCGTCAAGTCGAAGCAGAAGAACTTAAAAAATCAGCATTAGGTGAACGTCTGGTTATGAAAGGTTTCGGTATCGGTACAACTAAACCGCATCTTTTCCAATATAGTATTAAAATGGCAGGACCAGCCCTCAAACCGTTTGCGAATAAAGACGGTTGGGTTGAAAAAGGTCCAAAACCATTACACGCTTGGACACAATCCAGAGATTTCCCAACACCTGAAAAAGAACGTTTCAATCACTGGATGAAAGAACATTTGAAACAGAAAGAGGGTAATCACTAATGACTGGTTCAGTTTCTAATAAAGACAAATTCCTAGCAAATATTCAAAACGCCTTAGAACGTAAAACACCAGAGAAAGTCATCAAACCTGAATGGTCAGTTCAACCACAATACAAAACTTTATCTGACTTATCACAAGATGAATTAGTCGACCACTTAGAACAAGAATGTAAAAACATTCATACTGCATTTGTGAAAACAACTACAGCACAATTGAATGAAACATTGAAAGAAACAATTGAACAGTTTGGCGGCAACCCAGTTGTACGTTTTGATGATCCACGCTTTGATCAATACCACATTGATTTAAGCGCATTTGAAACAACAGTATGGGATGAAGCACGTCCTGAAGAAAGTAAAGCAGCAGCACAAACTGCACAAGTGGGTATTACTTTCAGTGATTATTGTTTAAGTGAAAGCGGCACAATCGTGCTATTCTCAGGCAAAGGACGCGGTCGTGCAGTAAGTTTAATGCCTGAAACTTATATTGCGATTATTCCTAAATCGAATATTGTTCCAAGATTTACTCAAGCAGCAGACGGCTTATTCGATAAAAACGAAGAAGATGCACGTTTCCCATCATGTGTAAACTTCATTACTGGTCCATCTAACTCAGCTGATATCGAAATGAATTTAGTTGTGGGTGTACATGGTCCAGTGAAAGCGGCTTATATTGTTGTAGAAGATATCTAGAAACCATAAATTAATTATATAAAAATGCATAAATCCCCGAACCATACAATTAACAGTATGACTCGGGGATTTCTCTGTATTTAAAAAGACCTAAGCTTTTCCAGGGCTTAGGTCCTTATGCAAATTTTTTATCAGTGTGAGCTGCATCAGCAACCCGTTCGATATTAATCATTTTTATTACCTTATGTAGCATATGTTAAGGTATTATTAACATACTTCTATTATAAAGGGTAACAGACAGCTAGCACAAGCAATAATTAACAGAAAATGTAGATTTAATAGAGAAAATGATAAAAAATATCAAAAGTATAAAAAAGAATGTGAAAAAAACATACATTGATTGAAATTTTGATGATTAAGTTTTGTAAAAAAATTATGGATACTACCACCCTGAACAAAATATTGTTATAATATGCTAGATAACGCTAACATGAATGAATCCATCAAGAAATCAGAGATAAAAATATCGATACATAGTAAGGTACGGTTTGAAAAAGTAGCGGAGGTGGACAGTTTCAATGCCATTGTTTTTAGACCCGATTTTTAAAGAAAGAATTTGGGGGAGTCACCATTTATCAAAATATGGTTATTCATTACCTGAATCAGATATTGGAGAAATATGGACGATTTCTGCGCACCCACATGGTGACAGTGTCATTTCAAATGGTCCATTTAAAGGTCAAACACTTAGCTATGTTTGGCAAACACATAAAGAATTATTTGGAGATTTTCCAAGTGCTCAATTTCCATTAATGGTTAAAATGATAGATGCACAAGAAGCGTTGTCGGTACAAGTACATCCAGATACTGCTTATGCCTATGAGCATGAAGACGGTGATTTCGGTAAAAAGGAATGCTGGTACATTATTGAAGCGGATGAAGATGCTGAAATTATCTATGGTTTGAATACAGAGTCTAAAGATGACTTTGTAGAAGCTTTAGATCAAGGTGAACACCAGGATTTATTTAAACATATCCCAGTTCAAGCAGGTGACTTTTTCTTCGTACCTAATGGTATTGTCCATGCGATTGGTAAAGGATTAGTCGTGTATGAAGTAACACAAGCTTCTGATGTCACATATCGTATTTATGATTATGAACGTGTAGATGCACAAGGGCAGCCGCGTGATATGCATATCGATAAAGCCAAAGATGTCGTTGAAGTACGTGAAGATAGTCCGAATGTGATACCAGAATCAGAAATTATTGAAAATCATAAACGAACAACATACATTACACATGATGCCTTTACAGTCGTTAAATGGGAAATCACAGGAACATTAAATTATATGAAGCCAAGAGAGTTTTGTTTAGTCACAGTGTTACATGGCGAAGGCCAATTGATTACAGATGGTGATGTTTATGAAATTGCGTCAGGCAGCAGTTTTATACTGACATCTGAGGATTTAGATAACATCTTTGAAGGTGACTTAACAGTTATGATTACGTATGTTTAAAGAAACAGAGGTGTAACAGCATGCGCAAGTTTTTATATATCACTTTAATTTGCGGTATTTTATCAGGTGCAGGGGTCTTTATGAATTTCCCTAAGTATCCAAACTTGATGATTCCAGCTGCGTTTTCAATTTTAGGAATTCTATGTGTATTACTTACTATTCCAGATAAACAAACGAGCAACATGTTGAAGTTAGGCGGATTTTTAATTAATTTCATGCCGTTGATGGCAATTTTACTAATGCCGAGATAATGAGTTTGACTTGTATCAAAGAGAGGCATTTGATATAAATAGCTAGAATGAGATTTGCAATATAGGGTTGAAGCTAACAGCCGCGAAATGCGTATATTGCACTTAAATCAATATATTTATGAAGAAGGAGCAGTATCAAAATGAGTGAAGAAACAAACTATTTCTGGCTGAACTGTGGTTATAATCGTTGGAATCATAATGAACCTTTAGTAGGCCAGACGACATTGTTTGAATCAGGGGCACAATTCAATCCTACGCAAGGCTTTCGAGCATTTAAAAAAGCAAAACCAGGTGATAAAGTCATCTTTTATCAAGTTCAAACAGATGCTGGTTTGCTTGGAAGCGGTGAAATCATCAGTGTCCAAACAGGTGCACAACACAAAATCCGCGTACAATTTCGTTTAACTGAAGCTTTGAAACCATTAACTGCAGATTACTTAAAACGCAGTGAACAGTTAGAATTTCGTATCAATAACATGAAAGAAACATTGTTCAATCAAATCGCTAAAGAAGAATTTGAATTAATTGAACAACTTGGTAAAGGGACTACACAAGTGCCGAGATACTTCTTCTTAGCTGAAACCAAAGACTTTGAACCGGGTGAAACGTATACATTATTTACACATACGTTCAACGGCATTAAACGTAACGGCTATCATTACTACACGCAACTTGAAATTGGCGATAAACTTGTTTTTTATAACCGTAATGCGGATCATTCTGTGGTAGGTTTAGGTGAAGTAACACAACATATTCGTGAGTTGCCGCCAATTCAAGGACGTACAAATAGTACTGCAATTGAAGTCCGCTATGATGAAGATATCAATCCGGTAAATTTAGCGACGTTAAATAAACATCCAAGATTAAAGAACTTATACTACTTACAAGAAAATGCCAAACAGGCCATCGCAAGTATGTCTCAAGCACAATTCGATGCGATTCTTGAAATGAGTCGCAATGATAGTGTGAAACCACAATTTGAAGCCATCAAAAAAGATGATGCTGTAGCACAAACAGAAGATGAAATTAAACCATTTATTTTATTAGTGATTCAAGATAAAGATCGTGCAGAAGGCTTAAAAGCTGCAGAGAATCTACTACAAAAAACCAATGCAAAACCTGTTATTACCACAGGACATCCTGACTTCTCTGAAGATATGTTGTATGGAAAGTATTTACCAAATGAAGCAGGAGCGCTTTATTACAGAGAAGGTTTCATTACAGAATTGATGCCGAGAACAGATCGCAGCTATTTAGTCATTGATAACTTCAATCGTATTGATCCAGATATTTTCCAAACGTATATCAATGTGTTAGAAGGCTATGAAGTGACATTGCCACGTTATAATCGAGATGGTTCTATGATCAGATGGTCACGTGATAAAGATTCTTTCTATCACTTTAATCCAAACTGGCATATCATCGGTGTCACATATGATGATTTAGAAACGATTAAACAAAAATACTCAGAACAATTCTTAAAATATGCACGAATTGTCAAAGTAAATCACGACTAATATAGATATGAGTCTTAGAGGGTTACGTCCCATCTAAGACTTTTTTTAATGAAAAATTAATGGTAATTCTAAACGGGTATATTAAATAATAGATGAAAGACTGAACGAGAAAGGAGTAATAGAATGCCGATTATTTATTATGATGCAAACTGTGTGTATTGCTATAACTATGCGATATGGTTAATTAGACACGGTTTATCTAAAAGTTATGAGTTTGCGACATTAAAAGGTACTGCAGGCCAAGAATTAGAACGCAGACATCCAGGCATATTAAAAATGAATACTGTCGTACTGCAAGAAGGGGACCATCTTTATTTCAAATCTACAGCTATCGCAAAATTGTTGATGTCATTAACAGAAGAAAAATGGATAGGTGTCCTATTAACGCTTGTACCGAAACCATTGCGTAACTTCGGTTATGATTTATTTGCGAATAACCGAGATAAGATGTGGCATGCAGAATGGCAAGAACCTACTGATTATGAACGCTCATTCTTTATTGAATTGCCTAAGAATATTTAATTGAGAATGAAAATAAAATGAACTACTTGTTTATAATGGGCAAGCATTAAATGTCACATCCTTTTAAATGGCTTAGTAATAAGTGTTATTAATGTGTTAAAAGCTTCCAAGCAGGGTAAAGTAATAGAGAAAGCAGATACAACATCTTAGAACTCTAGTTTATAATAATTTTAAATTAGAGGAGATATAGCTTTACAGATTAGAATGATTATAATATAATAACTATTACAAAGAGAGAAAACGACAACTTAAAGGAGCGATTATTTTTATGGCAAATAAACAAGATGTAGTAAATGTATTAAACGAACAAGTAGCAAACTGGACAGTATTATATACAAAAATTCACAACTTCCATTGGTTTGTGAAAGGTCCTCATTTCTTCTCATTACACGTTAAATTTGAAGAATTATATAACGAAGCAAGTGAACACATTGATGAATTAGCAGAACGTATCTTAGCAATCGGCGGCAGCCCAGTTGCGACATTGAAAAATAGCTTAGATGTAGCAATTGTAGATGAAGCAGAATCAGAAAAAACTGCTGAAGATATGGTTCAATCAATTTCTAAAGACTTCACTAACATTTCTGAACAACTTGCTAAAGCAGTAGAAGTTGCAGGAGATGCAGAAGATGATGTATCTCAAGATATGTTAATCGCATTACAAACATCAGTTGATAAACACAAATGGATGTTCCAATCATTCCTAGGCAAATAAGCACCAATCAAATAACTTATAATGATAAAACCAAGCCGTGGTCAAGAAGAACCATGGCTTGGTTTTTCTTTTGTGAAAGTATTTTAAAGTTTCATAAAAGGATGTTGAAAAATATATTATGCGTTCTATAATATAGATGTGAAAGTTGATGAGGTGATAACGGGATGAATAAATTAATTGCGGGTACTTTGGCTGCTAGTTTATTATTAACAGCTTGCGGCAGTACATCAGAACAAAACGACAACAAGGAGAACAAGCAATCAGCACAACAAGACACTAAAAAAGCACCACAACCTAAACAACAACATCAAGTGAACAAGAAAAATGGTGTGACAACTGTTGATGGTTTAATGTTAGTGAATAAAAAGGTATCGATTTCAAAACACTATAATCGTGGAGAAAATCAAACAGCGAGACAACATTTAAATGAAATGATGCAAGATGCGAAAAAAGAAGGATTAAATATTGTCTATCGCAGCGGATTCAGATCTTATCAAGAACAAGTCGGACTTTATAATAGTTATGTGGCTCGTGATGGTCAGAAAGCCGCTGATAAATATAGTGCTAGACCTGGCTTTTCTGAACATCAAACAGGCTTAGCTTTCGATGTGGGCACACCACCAGGAAATAAAGATTTCTTAGAAGCATATGGTGAAACACCTGAAGGTAAATGGCTTGCTGAACATGCGCATGAATATGGTTTTATTCTTCGATATCCGAAAGGTAAAGAACATATTACAGGTTATCAATATGAACCTTGGCATTTCAGATATGTCGGCCTTAAACATGCGAAAGACATCCATAATCAACATCAGACATTAGAAGAATATCTAGATTATGGTTATGATAAGAAATAATATTAAATGAAATTATAAAAAAAGGCGAAGCTGAGTTGAGCTTCGCCTTAAAATATATTGAATAGATTATGCGATTTCTAACGCAATTTCCATCATTTGTGTAAATGAGTTTTGACGTTCTTCAGGTGTTGTAGCTTCATCACGTAAGATGTGGTCACTTACTGTGAAGATACCTAATGCTTTTTTACCTGCATAAGTTGCGTTTAAGTATAAACCTGCAGATTCCATTTCAATACCTAAAATACCCATACGTTGCCATTGTTGGTTGAATGTTGAGTCAGCGTTATAGAACGTATCAGAAGAAAGGATATTACCAACATGAGTCGTTGCGCCGACTTTGTCTGCAACATTTTTAGCTTCGACCATTAAATCAAAGTCAGCTAATGGTGCGAAATGACCAGGAATGTTGTATTGATCTACATAGTTAGAGTTTGTAGAAGCACCTTGTGCAATAATAATATCGTAAAGATTTACGTCTTCTTGTAATGCACCACATGAACCGATACGAATAATTGTATCTACATCAAACGTGTTATAAAGCTCATATGAATAGATACCAATACTTGGAATCCCCATACCTGAACCCATTACTGAAACTTCTTTACCTTTATATGTGCCTGTATAACCGAACATATTACGAACTTCGTTAAATTGTACGACATCTTCTAAATAATTATCTGCGATATATTTTGCGCGCAGCGGGTCACCTGGCATTAAAACTGTTTTCGCGATTTTAGCACCATTTGGTTGAATATGCGGTGTACCTTGAGTCATATTTATCTGCTCCTTTAATAAAAAATAAGTTAAGTTAAAGATAACACGCAAGCCTATAATTTGCGAGAATTACTATACACAGTTGGGCTTATTTAATGACAATTCAGGTATGATTTCATTAAAAGAGTGAAATTGAAACAAGTTGAACATCTCTTATATTTTAGCGAGTTAAAATATTTGGTAAAATGATAATTGAATACGTTATATTATATGTGAAAGTAAACAACCAAATTGGAGGATGTATACAAATGAATTATGCGAAGTATATTGATCATACTTTATTAAAACCAGATACTACTTTAGAACAAATTGATAAGTTGATTGAAGAAGCAAAGGAATATCAATTTAAATCTGTATGTATCAACCCGACTTACGTGAAACATGCGGCAGAAGCATTAGCAGATTCTGACGTACTAGTATGTACAGTCGTCGGATTCCCATTAGGCGCAAATACAACAGCGACAAAAGCATTTGAAGTAGAAGATGCAGTGAAAAATGGTGCAGATGAATTAGATATGGTTATTAATATCGGTGCATTAAAAGACAAACGCTATGATGAGGTACAACAAGATATTGAAGCGGTTGTTAAAGCTGCTGATGGTCGTACCGTTAAAGTGATTATCGAAACAGTGTTACTGACAGATGAAGAAAAACGTAAAGCATCTGAATTAAGTAAAGCAGCAGGTGCACACTTTGTGAAAACTTCTACTGGCTTTGCTGGCGGCGGCGCGACAGTTGAAGATGTAAAATTAATGAAAGAAGTCGTTGGCGACACATTAGAAGTCAAAGCTTCAGGCGGCGTTCGTAACTTAGAAGACTTCAAAGCTATGCTAGATGCAGGCGCAACTCGTGTAGGCGCAAGTGCTGGTGTACAAATTATTCAAGGATTAGAATCAGATTCTGATTATTAAATGAATAAGTGGTTAAATCTATGAAAGGGGCCGGGACATAATTGTTCTGGAATCTGATAAAAAGAACGACTTTCACATATAAAATGAAAATCGTTCTTTTTTATTTTGTTCAAGAAATTTTCAGCTCGTAGAGCTGCTAATTTCCTAATATTCACGGCCGTACATGCTATGCCAACTTTTGTTTCAACTTTTCGAATACCCCTTACATACATTCGAGTGAAACCCCAATTAGCCTTTAGCTTACAAAAAAGTTACAACATCAATTTTTCTTCTTTTATAAATTGATGAAGTTTTTGGATCTGAAAGCTTTTCTCTTTTGAAATGTTTATAGTATTCCCAAACCATATTTCCTCTGATTGTTTTTTAAGGTATCAAGTTTGGTTTTTGGATTCATACACTCATCTCTATGTGGACAACTCACACAGTCATAACATTTGTACTCTTTAAATTGGCATTGATATCCATACTTATCGTTTCGAAATCTATATCCAGAAAAGAATAAAAGCCTATCATGAGGACAAATATATCTGTCATCTTTCTCATCATATTCCAAATTTAATGAGTTATAAGTATTGTGTTTATGCTTTCTTTTCTGTTCTTTTAAAAACATGCCGTACGGCATCAAAGACGTTCTATTAAATACATCTATTATCATTCCATAATTACTTTCACTGCCATATCCTGCATCACATACAATATTTTCTGGTAAGTCACCATTTATTTCTTGAATTCTATATAAAAACATTTCTAAGTTTCTTGTATCTGTTGGATTCTGATAGACACCAAACGCTAATGCAAATTGATTGTTGGCTCCCACTTGAATATTATATGCAGCTTTTAATTGACCATTTCTCATATGATTATCTTTCATTCTCATAAAAGTTGCATCGTGATCTATTTTGGAATAACTATTTCTACTACCTAAAATTCGTTTTTGTTCTTCGTATTTCACATTTTTCTCTTTACACTCACTTACTACCTTTTTATATTTTTTCAAAAGCGTACGTTTTGAACGAATTATTTTTCTTTTTCCAGTATCCTTACTAGCATCAATTTCTTCAGTTAATGCATCAATTTTTTGAATTAAGCAATCTTCGATTGCCTGTAATTCATGGACTTGTAGTTCTTCAGATAATTCCTCTTTTAAACTCGATAAAAGTTCATTTACCATTAAGTCGTCGTATACTTCTTTCGATTTCTTTATATTAGCTTTACTATACCGTTCTGTGTTGGCCTTCCAAACAAAAGTATATTTATTTGCATCAGCTTCAATTTTTGTGCCATCGATGTAAACAGCATCTTCATCTATATAATTGTTAGTCACTAAAAACTCTCTGAATTCTGTAAAACATTCTTTGATTAATTCATTGGTTTTAGGATTAGAACGGAAACGATTAATAGTTTTATAACTAGGTGTCTGTTCTTGAGCTAACCACATAAACCTAATGCTGTCCTTTAAAGCAAATTCAATTTTCCGACCGGAAAATATCGAATTACTACATGCGTATAGAATTATTTTAAGCATCATACGTGAATTATAAGATTAAGCACCTCTACGATTTTGATATCTAATAAATCTATCTTCAGAAATCCCTTCTACAATTTCATTAACAATTAATGCTGTGTCATTTTTAGGAAAATTAAAGTCAGTCGTTAGTGGCAGTGAGAGTTGAGACATGTTATAATTTTTATACATAAAGT